>JAEUJR010000120.1 GCA_016793585.1 Archangium sp. | reverse complement strand
TGGATCACCTGAGCATTCTCATGACGGCACGGCGTTTTCCCGCCTACACTCTCGCGGTCCATGTCAGGTCCTTCGATTCCGCAACGCACCGTGCTGGGCGCGCGCGCCGCCAACCTCGAGCGCTTCGCCTCGCAGGAGTACCACCTGGTGCTGATCAACACGCCCGACGCCGGCAAGAGCTACCCCCTGGGTGAGCTGCTGCGCATCGGCAAGGTGACCGAGAACAACGACGTCGTCATCGAGCACCCGACCGTCAGCCGCAACCACCTCGTCGTGCGCCGCCAGGGCGAGCAGTTTCTCGTGCAGGACCTCGGCAGCACCAACGGCACCTTCATCGACGGCGCCCAGGTTCGCGAAGCGTTCCTGCGCGCGGGCGCGTTGCTCGAGGTCGGCGACGTGCAGCTGCGGTTCCAGCCGCAGGTCAAGGCGCTCGAGGTCTCTCCGACCGACAACGACCGGCTGGGCGACCTCGTCGGCAAGTCGGTGCCGATGCGGCAGATCTTCGCGCTCATTCAGCGCATCGCGCCGACCGACTCGACGCTCTTGCTGATTGGCGAGACGGGCTCGGGCAAAGGCGCTGCGGCGCGCACCATTCACAAGCAGTCGCCACGCGCGACCGGCCCCTTCGTCGTCTTCGACTGCGCCGCCGTGAGCGAGAACCTCATCGAGAGCGAGCTGTTCGGTCACGAGAAGGGCGCCTTCACCGGAGCCGTCGCCCAGCGCGTCGGCTGCCTCGAGCGCTCGAACGGCGGCACGCTCTTCCTCGACGAAATCGACGACCTGCCGCTCGACCTGCAGCCCAAGCTGCTGCGCGCGCTCGAAGACCGTGAGTTCCGCCGGCTCGGCCAGTCGGGCGGCGCGCAGAAGTTCGACACCCGCGTCGTCGCCGCCTCGAAGAAAGACCTCTGGGCCGAGACGCAGGCGGGCCGCTTCCGCGAGGACCTCTACTTCCGCCTCTCGGTGTTCACGCTCACGCTGCCCAGCCTGCGCGACCGCAAAGAAGACATTCCCCTGCTCGTCGACGCGATGGCCGGCGGCCCGCTGTGGAATCGGCTCACCGAGAAGCAGCGAGACCAGTTCCAGGGCCACACGTGGCCGGGCAACGTGCGCGAGCTGCGCAACGCCGTCGAGCGCCTGCGCCACGTCGCCGACATTCCCGAGCTCGCGAGCGAGTCGTTCCTGCGTGAGTACAATGGGCCGTCACAGCCGCAGGGCGAGACGTTGCCGGTGAACTACGCCTCGCCCTTCAAAGAAGCGAAGGACGAGCTCATTCGCGGCTTCGAGCGCGAGTACCTCACGCGCCTCATCGCCAAGACGCGCAACAACATCGCCAAGGCCGCGCGCGACGCGGGGCTCGACCGAAAGCACCTGTACTCGCTGCTGCACAAGTACGGCATGGTGCAGACCGAGTCCGAGTAGCGCTCACTTCTTCTGCTTCGCAGCCTTCGCCCGCGCCGTCTGCAGCAGGGGCCACGCGCGGTCGAACAGGTCGTCGGACAAGTGGCGCTCGAGCGCGGTGTTCAACGTGCGCACGGCCTGCTCCGGCTGGTTGAGGTGCTCGAGCTGCAGCCACCCGAGCGTCACCAGCGCCTCGGTGGTGCGCGCGTCTTCGGCGTGGTGGGTGACCGTCTCTTCCAGCAGCACGGCGGCGCGCTGCGCATCGCCTTCGACGAACGCCTCGACCGAGCTCTCGAGCAGCTGCCCCACCACGTCGACCTCGACCGTTCCCGAGTCCTGCGCGGGAGGCCGTGAGAGCCGGCGCGACCGGCCCTGCATCATCACGTTCGCCAGGTTCGATGACGGCGTCGCCACCACGGGCGGCACCACCACCGAGCCGACCGCCACGTCGGCGATGGGCGCCGGCGCAGGGCCTCGCGTCGCGAACCACCCCCACCCCACCAGCGCCAGCACCACCGCCGCCACCAGCACCAGCCGACCCACCGGGCGCCTCACCGAGCGCGTCTGCACGATGCGCACCCACGTGCGGGCCACCGACGCCTCGACCTCGGGCTCGTCCAACAACCGCTTCACGTCTCTTGGCAACGTCATGACTTCACCTCTTCAGCTCGTTCGGGCGGCTCGATGGCCACCCGTTGCGCGATGCGCTCCTCGGCTGCGGCCAGGTAGCGCTTCGTCGTCGACAGGCCCTTGTTCAGCAACGCCGCCACTGCCTCGAGCTTCTCGCCCTCGATGTACCGCAGGCTCCACGCCAGCCGCAGGTTGGTGGGCAGCTCGCGCAGCGTCACCTCGAGCAGCGCCAGCTCACCGCGCGCCTCGACGCTGGTGCCCGGCTTCGCCAGCGCCTCGAGCGTGCTCTCGGCCTCGGGCTCGAAGCCCACGAAGCGCAGCAGCCGTTCGCGGCGCATGCGGCGGCGCACCAGGCTCACCACGATGGTCGACAGCCACCCTCGAAACTGCGCCGGGTCTGCCAGCTGCGAGAGTCGGGACAACGCGATGATGAAGGCGTCGTGCACCACGTCTTCGGCCGCCGGCACGCTGTGCAACAGCCGCGTCGCCATCGCCAACATGAGGGGCGCGTAGCGGCGGTACAACAGCCCCTCGGCCGCACGGTCGCCTTCGAGCGTTCTTCGAACCACGTCGTCGACGGGGACCCCCTCGGGGAGCAGCGCGAGCGCCTGAGTTTTCCGGTTCACTGAAGGTCTCGATCCACCGGGGTCAGAAATCGGCCCACCCCACTCGCTTGGGCCGGTTTTGGCACGCCGCGGCTCCATTTGCCTGACGTCACACACCCGAGGGGTCGACATGCGACGAGCAGGGGCCGTACTGGTAGCGCTGAGCATCTCGTGCGCTGCGCCAGAAGAAGAGGTGTCGGGGTTCAGCGGCGGCGGAGGCGGCGTCGGAGGCGTCACCCATCGCAGCGCCCGGCCGCTCGTCGGCGGCACCGTGCTGGTGGGAGACGAAGGCCGGCAAGCCGTCGTCAGCGACCCCGAGCGCGACGTCGTTCACCTCGTCTCGTTGACGGGCCGAACCGTTCGCGCGTCGCTCAAGCTACCCGCGGGCGCCCAGCCCGCCCGCGCCATCTGGCCAGCGGGAGGCAACGTGCAGGTGGTGCTTCGGGGCGCGGGAGCCATCGCCACCATCGACCCCGTTACCCTCAAGCTGGTCTCGACGAAGCCTGTCTGCCCCGAGCCGCGCGGCATCGCGTGGGACGAAGCGCACCAGGCGACGCTGGTGGCGTGCGCCTCGGGAGAGCTCGTCACCTTGCAGGGCCCTGAAACCACCGTGCGTCGCTTCGACGCCGACCTGCGCGACGTGCTGGTGGGCGCCGACGGCATCACACTCACCACCTTCCGGACGCCGACCGTGCGCCGCGTCGACGGCCCCACGGTGACGCTGCCCGTCGTCTCTGCGGGCCGGCCAATGGCGCCCACCGCGGCCTTCCGCTCGTTCCAGACGGCCCACGGCGTCGTCGTCGTTCACCAGGACGCGGCCGACGACGACGTTCGCACGGTGCCGCCGCCGCCAATGATGACGGTGACGACGACTCCGACGCCGAGCGGTAACGCGCCGCCGCCCATTCCCGCCTACTACGGCAACGGGCAGACGGTGCCGCCCTGCAACGCCGCCGTCGTGCGCTCGGCGGTGACGCTCATCTCGGGCGACGCCGTGGTGGGGTCGCTCGAGCTGGGCGGGGTGCTGCCGCTCGATGCCGCGCTCTCGCCCAACGGCGCCGAGCTCGCGGTGGTGCACGCGGGCAACTCCCAGCTGGTGCGGCTGCAGCTCGCGGCCCTTCGGGGCAGCACGCCGGCCGCCTGCGCGCCCCTCAGCGCCCCCGTCGCGGTCGGGCCCGACGGCCAACGGCTCTCGGCCATCGGCAACCCCATCGGCGTGGCCTTCCTGCCGTCGGGCGACCTGCTCGTGCACAGCCGCGAGCCCTCGGCGCTGCACGTGCTGGGTGCGCGGAGCGGCGTCATTCGCCTGGGCGGAGGCACGGTCGAGACGCCCGGCCAGCGGCTGTTTCACGAGGGAGTCGGAGGCATCGCCTGTGCTTCGTGTCACCTCGAGGGGCAGGAAGACGGCCACGTGTGGACGCTCGAGGGCCAGCGGCGCCGCACCCAGTCGCTCGCTGGCGGCCTCGGCACCGCGCCCTTCCACTGGGACGGCACCCTGCCCACACTCACCGCCGTGCTCGACGAGACGTTCGTTCGCCGCATGGGCGGCCCGAAGCCCGACGCCGACGTCGTGAAGTCGCTCGAGGCGATGATGAAGGTGATTCCCGTGCCGAAGGCGCCCACCCGCGACACCCCCGTCGACCTCGTGAAGGGCAAAGCCGCCTTCGTGAAGGCCGGCTGCGAGGCCTGTCACGCAGGCGCCGACCTCACCAACGACCGCACGATGGACGTGGGCACGGGCGGGCCGCTCCAGGTGCCCTCGCTGGTGGGCCTCGCCGGCCGCGGCCCGTGGATGCATGACGGCTGCGCGAAGACGCTCGAGGAGCGCTTCACCAACGACCGCTGCGGCGGAGGTCGGCACCACGGCTCGCCGCAGCTGCTCACCCCCGACGAACGGAGCGCGCTCATCGCCTGGCTCGGCCAGCAGTGAGGGCTACTTCTTGCCGAGCCTGCGGTTGCGCAGCTGCAGGTAGCGCTCGCTCGCAGCGAAGCGCACCAACTCGGTGACCTCGACGGGCAGCGCCTTCTTCGCGCGCAGTGAGGCGATGGCCGGCGCGATGCCACCACAGACGACGAGCCCCGCGCGGTTGACGCTGTGCCGCGCGCCCTCCATCAGCGCGCCCAGGTCGAGCGACTTCGCCACCTTCGGCCACAGCGCCTTCAACCGTTCGTGCGACCGCGCAGGCAGCGCCTCGCGAATGATGCGCGCCTCGGTGCTGGCCTGCCCGCGCAGCATCTGCCCCACCGCCTCGAGACCCGCGCGAAGCTGGTCGCGCTTGAGCGTGCGCAGGGCGAGCAGCTCGGCGCTCAAGGTGAACAACGCGCGGCCCGCGTAGAAGCGCAGCTCGGCGTCGGCCATCGGCTTCTTCACCGTGAGCCGGCTCACCACCAGCCGTGGCGGCGTCGTCTGCAGCGCCGAGAACGGCGGGCCTGCTTCGTCACTCACGAACACGTCGGGCGCGCGCATGCCCAGCAGCCGCACCGACGCGAGCAGCGCATCGGCGGCCACCTTCGCGCCCTTGCCGCTCTCGAGCGAGAACTCCTCGTTGGCCAGCGCGTCTTTGCCCTTCGCCGGGAAGAGGCGGCACAGCGCGGGGCTCGTCAACGTCACCAGCTCGGCGGCTTCGCTGCGCACCAGCGGGTGCCGCAGGCCGGCGCGGTCGGTGGCCGAGAGAATGAGCCGCGGCGTGCGGGGCGCGGCGTTCGGGTCGCCTTCGAGGGCCCGGGCGAGCTCGAGCATCAACGACGAGCGGTTCGCGTCGTTGGCCGTGTCGAAGTGCTCGGCCAGCATGCGGTAGCCGTCGGGGTCGAGGGGGCTGGCCCGCACCCGCTCGAAGAGGGCCTGGCGCTCTTCGCTCAACTGCTTCGACGGCGACGGCCCGAAGCTGGGGGGAATCGACTGGAGCGGGTCGCCCAGCTCGACGGGCGCGACGGCTGGCAGCTCCTGGGTGCGGCGGTTCTGCTCGGCGGCGTCGGGCGCAGGCGGTGCGTCGGTCGCGTCGGCGTCGTCTTCTTCGGGCTCGGGCTCGGCGTTGGCGGCGCGCACGTCGGCGACGAGGCCGGCGTCGACCACCACCGAGGGAGCGGCGTCGGGGCCCATGATGACGACCTCGTCGCTGCGCACCTCCATCACGTCGTCGACGTCTTCGTCGTCCACGAAGTCCGACGCGGGCGCTTCACGGGTCTCGACCTGATTCGTGAACTCCTGAACGATGGGGTCGAGCACGCGCTGCAGACGGGCCGGCAGCTTCGGCGGCAGCGGCGGCCGCGTGTCTTCGGGTTCTCGCGCGGCCCCCAACGCCTTCGCGAACGCCTCGCTCTCGACCTCGTCGGTGAGCGTCTTCGCCGCGACGGCCAGCACGGGCGCAGCTTTGGGCCTCGAGGCCCGTGGCGCAGGCACCACGAGCGGGCCCCCGGGCAGCTTCGCGGCGGCGTGCGCGGCCGGCGCCTGCTCGACGCGCACGCGCTCGATGCGCTCCTCGGACTTCTCGGCGCGCTCCTCTTCGCCGAGCCGCTCACGGGCGTGCCGCGCGAGCCGCCGCCACAACGAGACGCGCTGCGGGCCTTCGGGCGCCGACGTCGCCGCGTGCTCGAGCGCCCAGCCGGCCTCTTCGTCGAGCCGCCGCGCGAGCAGCCGGTCGACCAGCGACAACCAGGCCTGCAGGTGGCCGGGCTCGGCCTTCACCGCCTCGCGCAGTGCCGCCAGCGCTTCGTCGAACCGGCCTGCCCGCTCGAGCACCGAGACGAGGTCGAGCCACGCAGGTCGTGCCTTCTCGCCGCGCGGGTCTTTCGTGAGCAGCGCCTTCAACACCTGCTCGAGTCGCGTGTCGTCGCGCAGGCCCTTCGAGAGCACCCACAGCCGCGACAGCGCCTCGTCGTCTTGCGCGGTGACGCCGAGCACCTCGACCCACGCGGCGAGCGCGAGGCGCGCGTCTTTGATGGCGTCGGCCAGCTTCGCGAGGCGGCGAAACAGGGCGCCCCGCTCGGGCAGTCGCCGCGAAGCCGCGAGCAGCAGCTTCTCGAACGTCTTCACCGGCGCCGCGTCACCCCGCGCGACCGACAGCTCGGCCAGCCCGGCGGCGGCTTCGAGCGACGTCGGTGAGACGCGCAGCGCCTCTTCGAAGTCGACCTTCGCCTGGTTCGCGTCGCCGCGGGTGCGGGCCTCCTGGGCACGCAGCACCAGCAGCCGCGCCTTCTCGTGCGGGTCCTGCGCGCGCACGACGCCAGCGTCGAGCGCCTGCTTCACGCCCGCCTGGTCCTGGCGCTCGTCGAGAATGCGCACCTGCTCCGAGATGGCCTGGGTGTCGCCCGTCAGCTGCGCCACCTCGGCCCACACCTTCGCAGCGCCGACGGCGTCGTCGAGCTCGCTCTCGAGCAGCTCGGCCAGCTTCTCGAGCCACGCGGCGCGCTCCTTCGGGTCGACCCGGCTGACCGCGGTCTCCTGGTAGAAGCGCGCGAGCTCACGCCACGCCCCGCGCGCGACGTAGCGGGCCTCGAGCCTGGTGAGGGCGCGGTTCGACGCCGAGGGTGACGACGCCGCGGCGACGAGCAGCGCCTCGCCCACCTGGCCCTGGGGCGCGGGCTCGGCTTCGGCGGCCTCCATGTCGCTCTGGGTCGTCGACGGCGGAATGACGATGGCGGCGGTGGGCTCTTCACCAGACGAGGTGACGTCGTGCACCTCTTCGACGACGCCCTTCGGGGCGGGCACCTGCAGCCCCAGCTCACGAATGAAGGCGCGCGCGCGGGCGTCTTTGCCGACACGGCCCGAGACGTCGAGCACCACGCGCAGGGCTTCGTCGATGGAGCGCGAGGGCGAGTCGGCCTGCACCAGCGCGCGCAGCCACAACATGCGCAGCAGGAAGACGCTGTGCGGGTCCTGCCCCTGCTCGGCGTACTGGGCGGCCTGGCCGTAGCGGAGCGCCGCGCGCGGGTGCTCCTGCAGCCGCTCGCCCCAGAGGCGCGCCCGTTTGAGCGCGACGCGTGAGGCCGCGCGGAAGTAGCGCCGGCGCAGCAGCAGCCGCGTCTCTTTGTCGAGCGAGGCGTCGAGCTCGTCCCACCGCTCGAAGCGCTCGAGCAGCGCGTTGAGCACCAGCCGCGAGCGCCGGTCTTCGGGCGCCTCGGCCAGCAACGTCGTCAGCGTCTCGATGGCGGGCAGCTCCTGCCCCGTGCGGCGCTGCAGCCGGGCGAGCGCGCGCAACACTCCGACGCGCTCGCGCCCTTCGACCTCGTCGACGCCCTGCGTGACGAGCGTGAGCAGCGGCCCCATCTTGTTGGTGGCCAGCGCCATCGTCACCAGCGCCTGCGCGGTGCGCGCCGTCATCGGCTGCTCCCGCGCGAAGCGGATCAGCTCGGCCGCGGCCTTGTCGGGCTGCCCCGAGCGGAGCAGTCGCCGCGCGATGGCGCGAT
>JAEUJR010000116.1 GCA_016793585.1 Archangium sp. | reverse complement strand
CGGCCTCGAGGCTGGTGCCGTACTTCTGCTGGTAGACCTTCTGCAGCGCGCCGCGCTCCTGGGGCGAGACGCCTTCGAGCACCGCGAGCGCGCCCGTCGCGTCTTTGCCGAGCCCGAGGAACTTGCCCTCGACGGCGTGTTTCAGCTTCGCCGCCTTGAGGCCAAGCGCGTCGCCCGCCACCATCGCCAGCGCCATGTCCTTGTCGGTGCCCTTGAGCTTCGCGGCGAGGTCTTGCGCGAGCGGCTTGCCCTTGCGCGCTTCGTAGGCCTTCGAGACCTGCGCCATCGCGTCGGGTGGCAGCTGCGAGAGACGCGCGAGCACGTCGGCGGGTTTCTGGTTCAGGTTCAACGCGGCATCGAGGTGCGCGGCGCTGGCGGCAGCGGGGTTGCCCTTGAGCAGCGCGAGCGCTTCGTCACGCGCGGGGCCCGAGAGCGAACGGGAAATCGCCTGCTCGAGCGGGCCGAACTGCGCACCGAAGCGGTCCGAGATGCTCTTCATCGCGCTCGGCGGTGTGCTCTCGAGCAGCGACAGCAGCTCCTTCGTGTTGGTGCCGAAGTAGCCCGACGTCGCCGACTTCAGCGCCTCGACCTGCCCCTGCACGCCGTCGCCCGCCATCAGCGCGGTGGCGCGGCTCAGCTCGCGGCCGCTCAGCTCGCTCGAGAGGTCGGCGTCGAGGCTGCGATGAAAGTGCTCCTGGTACACGCGCTTCACTTCGCCGAGGTGCTGCGGGGAACGCTGGGCGAGCACCTGAAAGAGCTTGTCCTCGTTGGTGCCGATGCCGCCCATGCCGCCGAAGAAGGCCGAGTGAATCGCCTGTGCGTCGGCGACGACCTGCGAGGCCTCGATGGGTGCGCGCTCCTTGACGGCCGGGCGCGCGACTGGCCCCTGACTCGCCCAGCCCGTGTTCGGCGTCGAGACAGGCGTCGTCGTCTCGGGCTTCTGCACCGGAGTCGACGGCTGCGTGGGAGTGCTGGCGACGAGCGGGCGGTCTGGACGAATCGCGGTCATACGGGCTTCGGCAAGACACCCCAGCTGAGCCCCGAGCGCAACCCGAGCGCTGTCACGTTTTCAGCACGGGTGGATCAGCGCACCCAGAGGAAGCCCCAGGCCGGAGCGTTGCGGTCGGGCACGCCCGTGCCCATCGCGTTGACGGCGCCGAAGCACGCGCGGTTGCCGGCCGAGACGCCGACGCCACCGGCGCATTGGTTGGGCGCCTGGCCGCCGAGGCCGATGTACGAGTCGTGGCCGCCACAGCCGCCGTCGTCCGCGATGTGGCCGAGGCGAACACGGGCGTAGCTCGAGTAGTAGCCGACGCCACCTCCCGTGTTCTTGCTCGCTCCGCTCTGGTTGCAGTTCGGCTGGAGCGCCGCGTTGGCCGACAACGACATCCACGTGGCGCGGTCTCCGAAGTTGGCCGCCCCCGCGACCAGCGATGACACGCTCGACGTCACCACGCCGAAGGTGGCGGTGCGCAGGTCGGCGCCCTCACGCATGCCGACCATCAGCTGGGTGAAGCCAACCTCGGCGAACGCCAACGACTTCATCTGGGTGTCGCTCAGGTTGGTCGAGTCGGGGTTGAAGGTCGCGGAGTTGGTCCAGAACGAGCTGTCGTAGTTGAAGGTCTGCGAGGCGCCGTCGATCTTCATGATGAGCGTCCACCCGCCCCCGCTCGTCGTCATGTCGCAATAGACGTCGTACGTGGTCGCGGCGGGCCGAATGGGAAACACCCCCGACGGCAGCGCCGGGTACGCGGTGTGCCACGCATTGCAGGAATTGGGAGTCGTCGCACACAGAAGCGCTACGTTGGTGACGTTCGCCGTGGCAGTACCCGAGCCATTGGTGACAAGACAGAGCTGACCGGCGGGCTGGCTCACGATGGAGACGGTGTACATGGCTCCCGTCGGAACGCGGGGCGAGAGCGTGAACGGCCCCGAGACGTTGTTGGCCGCGCCGCCATTGACGGCGAGCTGCAGGCCCGTGCCGGTGAGGCCGGTGACGGTGCCTCCGATGGTCCACGTGTTGACGCAGGTGACGGCGATGCTCGTGACGTTCGCGCCGGCGACCGTGCCGCTGGTGCCGACGGCGGAGCAGAGCTGCGTCGCAGGCGAGCTGGTCACCGACGCCGTCCACCCGGTGCCGGTCGCGACCAGGCTCGGGAACGAGAACGCGCCATCGGCCGAGGGGCTGACCGTCTGCGTGCCGCCCGCCGAGAGCGACAACGAGAGCCCCGTTCCGACGAGGCCCGTGACGGTGCCACCGACCGTGTACGCAGCCAGACACGTCACCGGCACGCTCGCGTCGGCGCTCGTGATGGTGCCGGTCGCGTTCATGAGCGTGCAGAGCTGCCCCGTCGGCTGCTGCGCGATGGCGACGCTGTACGAGGCGCCGCTGAGCAGCGCAGGCGTCAACGTGTAGCTCGTGCCATTCACCGGCTGACCCGCGCCGCCGTTGACGCGCAGCTGCAGCCCGGTGCCGGTGAGCCCGGTGATGCTGCCGGTGACCGAGAAGCTGCTCGTCACGCACGTCACGGTGACGTTGGTGACGTTCGCGGTGGTGACGGTGCCGGTCGCGTTGCCGAGCGTGCACACCTGCGTGGGCGTCGAGGGCTGCGTGTCGACGGTGACGGTGTACATCGTGCCGCTCGGAATCGCGGGGAAGGTGAAGCTGCTGCCAGTGACCGGGAGCGACGCTCCTCCGTTCAATCTGAGCGAAAGGCCAGAGCCGCTCAAACCAGACACCGTGCCGCCAACCGTGTACGGGTTCGTCGTGCAATTCACCTGCACGTTCGAGACGTCGGCCGCGCCGATGGTGCCGGTGCCGTTCGTGACGAGGCAGGTCTGCGATGGCGAGGTGGGGTTCGTGCCGACGGTGACGGTGTACATCTGGCCGCTGGCCACCTGCGGCGTGAGCGTGAACGTCGTTCCACTCACGGTCTGAGCCGCGCCACCATTCAGGCGCAGCTGCAGGCCGCTGCCGGTGAGCCCGGTGATGGAGCCTGCGACGGTGTACGTGTTCGTCGTGCAGTTCACCGAGACTGAGGTGACGTTCGCGCCCGCCAGGGTTCCCGTGCCGCTCGTCACGCTGCACGTCTGACTCGGGGTGCTGGGCTGGCCCGTGACGGTGACGGCCCACATCGTGCCGCTGGGAATCGCGGGGAAGGTGAACGAAGCCGTGGTGACGGACAACGGCGTGCCGTTCATCGTGAGCTGCAACCCGCTCCCGGTGAGCCCGGTGACCGTGCCGCCGACCGTGTAGTTGTTCGTGGTGCAGGAAATCTGCACGTCATTGACGTCGAGGTCGGCGATGGTGCCGCTGCCGTTCATCACGGTACAGGTCTGCCAGGGCATCGTCGGCTGCTGCGCGATGGTGACTGCATAGGCCTGGCCGCTCGCGACGTTCGGCGTGAGGGTGAAGGCCGAGCCCGACACCGGCTGGGCGGGCCCGCCATTGAGCCGCACCGACAAGCCGGCCCCCAGCAACCCGGTGACACTGCCGGCCACGTGGTACTGGTTGGTGGTGCAGGCCACCTGAACCGTGACGTTCGCGCCTGCGACGGTGCCGCTGTTTCCGGTGAGTGTACAAGTCTGTGCCGGCGACGTGGGCTGCTGCACGATGGTGACCGCGTAGGTCGCACCGCTGTCGAGCATGCCGAGCGAAGCCATGGCGGTGGAGACGGTCTGCGCGGCGCCCCCATTGAGGCTCAGCTGAAGCCCAGTGCCCATGAGGCCCGTCACCGCTGCGCCGAGCGCGTACGCGTTGGTGGTGCAGGTGATGGTGATGGACGTCACGTTGGTCGCTCCCGCGGTGCCCGAGCCGTTGCTGACGACGCACGTCTGGTGCGGACCCGTCGGCTGCTGCGAGACGGTGACGGCATAGGCTCCGCCTTCGACGACGGTGGTGGGGAACGAGAACGAGCCGTTCGCCGTGAGCACGAGCGTGTCACCGCCGTTGTTCAACAACGTCAGGCCCGTCCCCACGAGCCCCGAGACCGTGCCGCCAATGACGCGCCGGCCGTTGGCGCAGTTCACCGAGACCGAGGTGACGTCGTTGGTGGCGATGGTGCCCATCTCTCCACCGAGCGTGCAGGTCTGCATGGGGTTCATCGGCTGCGTCGCGATCTCGACGAGAAAGGTCTGCCCGCTCTCGACCGGCGTGTTGAACGAGAACGTGCCGTTCATCGAGACCGCGAGCGGAGCGCCACCGTTGAGCCGCAGCGTGAGCCCCGAGCCGGTGAGCCCCGAGACGTTGCCTCCGACGCGATAGGCGCTCGTGGTGCACGCCACCGACACCGAGCTCACGTCGGCCGAAGCGCCGGTGCCGGCGCCGTTACTGACGACCCCGCTCTGCGTCGGCGTGGTGGGCTGCGTGCCGACGGTGACGTCGTACGGCGCGCCGCTGAGCAGCCTCGTGGCGAAGGTGAACGTACCCGCGTCAGACACCGTGAGGTCGTCAGTGCCGTTGTTGCGAAGCACGAGGCCGCGACCAACAAGCCCGCTGACGGCTCCCGAGATGGCGTACGTCGGAATGCCCGCGTCCATCACGCCCGCGTCCTGCACGCCCGCATCCAACGAAGGGCCTGCGTCGACGACGCCGCTGTCCTGCTGCGGGTTGCCTGCGTCGACGACCGTGCTGCCACCATCGATGGAAGCCGTACCCTCGACGCACACGAGCATCTGGCAGACCTGCCCGCGGGGACAGTTGTCGTCAGAGACACACGCGGCGCCGACGAGCGGCACCTGACACCCGGCCAGCGTCACGACTCCGAGGAGCGCGGCCACACGAAGGGCTCGCGCCATGAGGCTCGAAAAAGAGTGCATGTGTTTCCTCAGCGGCCTTCGACGAAGAAGAGAATGGCGGCGGTGACGAGCGCAGCGCCGGCGACGCCGTACGAGATGTTCGCGCCCGTGCGCATCGAGTTGGCCTGGTCGTAGAGCGCCTGCGCCTCGGGCTGCGGCCGCACCGTTCCATCACGCAACCGCTGCGAGCTGCCCGAGGCCGCGACCCCCATGCCGACGGCGGCTCCGAGCGCGGCGACCCCGACCCCACCCGCGACCCAGGTGAACACGCGCTTCTTCGGCGCAGGCTCGGCGGCCGCGGGCGCCACGACGACGGTGGCGGCGGGCGTGAGCACGGGCTCCTTCGGCGCGTCGGTGACGGCAGGCGGTGGTGGAGGCGGTGCGAGGGCGGCCTCGAGCGTGATGGAGAGGTCGACCATCGTCGCGGTGGTGAGGCTGATGCGCCGGGTCGAGACGGCGTACCCCGGCAGGCGCGCGGTCACCTGGTGTTCTCCACCCGGCAGCTCGATGGACGCGGGCGCAGGGCCGAGCAGCTTCCCGTCGACTTCGATCTCGGCAGCGGGCGGCTCCGAGAGCACCAGCAATTGCTGCACACCCGCGTCGTGCAATTGTCTCTGCAGCTCGACCATCGCCTTCGAGACCGCTTCGCGCTCGGCCGCTTTGGGGCTCAGCCGAAGAAAGTCACGGTACGCGCGCAGGGCCGGCGCGGCAGCTCCCAGCCGTTCGTGGCAACGCGCGACGTTGTAGCGAAGCAGGGGCAACGGTTTGAGGGCGTAGGCCTCTTCGAAGCGCGCCAGCGCCTGTTGGTATTTCCCCTGCGTGTACAGCTTTTGGCCTTCACCGAAGACCTTCTTCGCCTGCGCCGTCGCGTCAGGCACGGGCGCAGCCGTGAGCGCCGTGGCCAGCAGGAAGGAAACGAGGGGGCTCATGGAGGGTCTCCAAATGGGTCGCGAAGGTCGTTGGCTTCGGGCGTCGCGAACGGGTCTTTGATGTCGCTGGCGCGGCTACCGGCTCTCTTGAAGACGAGCTCGACGACGCCGCCATCGGTGGTCAGCGGCATCGAGAGTTCGCGGTGGCCCTCGAGCGTGGCCTTCACGGTGTGCGACTCGGCAGCGCCCGTCCAGTCGAGCGGCGTCTTGCCGGCGATGGCTCCGTCGATGGTGACGAGGGCGCCCGTCGGCCGCGACGTGAGGTGCCAGGTGAAGCGGGCGGGCTCGGGCGCCGGCGGCGGCTTCACGGCCTCGAGCGGCAGTGGCGGCGGCGCAGGCTTCGCGACCTCGACGGGCGCGGGCGGCGGCGGGAGCGGTGACGGCTCGACAGGCTTCGGCCCGCTGAAGACGAGCGCCACCACGCCCCAGACGACGAGCGCCGCCACCCCACCGAGCACGAACAACGGCGCGCGGCTCTTCGGAACGACGAGCTGGGGCTCGGCCGGGAGCTCGTCGGTGGTGCGTTGGACGACGGCCGGCGCCCCCGTGTTGAGGACGACCCGTGGAAGCAGCGGCGACGTCGGCATCTCGTCTCTGGGCGAGGGCCGGCGCGGGCGGTCGAGCGAGAACTCGATGTCTTCGAGCGCCTGAATGACCTGGCGCATGGTGGCGGGTCTGGCTGCGGGCCGCTTCTCGAGCATCAGCAGCACCAGCGACTCGAGCTCGGGCGGCACGTCACCCAGCGGCCCCTTTCCGAACACCGGCGCAGGCGTGCTCGTGTGGTGCAGCATCAACTCCGAGGCGTCTTCCCCCTGGAACACCACGCGGCCGGTGCAGAGTTCGTGAAGAATGAGGCCCAGCGCGTAGACGTCGGTGCGCGCGTCGGCAGGCTGGCCCACGCACTGCTCGGGCGCCATGTACTGCGGCGTGCCGATGATGACGCCGATGCCAGTCTGGTTCGCGCCCGAGGGCTCCGTCGTCGTCACCTTCGCGACGCCGAAGTCGAGCACCTTCACGAAGTCGGGGTCGCCCGGCCGCTCGAGCACGATGACGTTCTCGGGTTTGACGTCGCGGTGCACGACGCCCTGCTCGTGAGAAGCGGCCAGCGCGCGCGCAATCTGCAGCCCCAATTTCAGCACCCGGTGCGCTGGCATCGGGCCAAACCGGTACACGAGGCTCGCGAGCGTCTGCCCGTCGAGGTACTCCATGACGAAATAGAACTGCCCGGCCGGCAGCTGCCCGAAGTCGACGACCTCGATGATGTTCTGCTGCCCGATGCGCGTGGTGGCGATGGCCTCGCGCTGGAAACGCGCGACGAACTCGGGGTCTTTCGAGAGCTCGGGTTTGAGCACCTTGAGCGCGAACGACTTTCGCAGCGCGGCGTGCTCGACGCGGTAGACGTCTCCCATCGCACCCGAGGCGAGCCGCGCGACGACCTCGTAACGGCCGGCGACGACGGTGCCCGGCGCGAGAATCGAAGTGGTGGCGGTCTTCTCGTGCCCGATGCCGGTGGGGCCTGTGCGCTGTCGAATCGTCTGCGGCCCGGTGCTGAGCCGCCGCAGCAGGAGCCCCGCCGTGCCCAACCGCACCACCTGCCCGAGCCGAACCGGGCTCGCGGTCGTCGCGACGCCGTCGACGGCCAGCGCCCCATGGAGCGCCGACACCTGCACCTCTCCCGTCGGCGAGACGTCGACGCGCAGGGCGAGGTCGGGCGCCGCCTGGCCGGGCAGCTTCACGTCACAGGTCGCCGCGCTGCCGAGCGTGAACCCGGTCGACGGGAACGGGAGCACCAGCTCGGTCTGAGCGTCTTCGGTGCTGACGAATTCGAAGGAGTGCAAGAGGGGTTTCCGACGTGGGTGGTTCCCCCTGCCGAAACGTTAGCCGGGCCGATCAGCCTGAACCCCAGGGTGGTGACCGAGCTCGCGCTCGCACCTTCGCCTCTCGCTGCACCCGGGACGATTGACGGCGTTTCGCCACAAATGATAATGACTCGCAATACCAATGCGGCCCCACCGAGTCATCGCACCTGCGCTGCTGCTGCTCGCCTGCGATGTGCCTCCCGAAGTGGTCTCCGACGACTTGACCGACCTGCCGCTGGCCGGGCTGTCGGATGACTGGCGGGCCCGCTTCGACGAAGGCGACCACCTGTTCGAGGTGCCGTTCACGGAACGTGATGGTCTCGGGCCGCTCTTCATTCGTCCGTCGTGCGCGGCGTGTCACGAGGGTGGAGGCAAGGGCCCCGGGTTCGTCGAGAAGCTGGCGCAGGTCGAAGCCGACGGCGTCACGCCAGTGCCGGGGCAACCGCAGCTCATACTGGGGCACACGGTTCGGCGAATGACGACGGCCGGTGCGACGGTGCCGCTCGACGGCGCAGGACTCGCCCGGTTGGCGCGCTCCACCCGGGTGGGCCAGTCGGTGTGGGCGGCAGGCGCCATCGAAGCCATCGACGAGGCCGAGCTCGAGCGTCTCGAGCGTGCTCAGGCCGCGGGCGCCGACGGCGTGTCGGGGCGACGCAACGTCGTCGTGTACACGAGCGAGCGCTCTGCAGACCTCTCGTTCCACCAGCACCGAAAGGGAGACAGCGTCGTCGGCCGGTTCGGCGTGAAGGCGCGGGTCGCGACGCTCGACGACTTCGCCGCCGACGCGTTTCAGGGAGACATGGGGCTGACCTCGCCGCTGCGTCCCACCGAGCCACAGAACCCAGAGGGCCTCACCGACGACAGCAAACCTGGCGTCGACCTCCCGCTCGAGATGGTGGCGTCAGTGGCCGACTACCTTCGACTGCTGCGCTTTCCAGCGAGGCGCACACCACCTTCGCGCGCCGCGACGCTCTTCGAGACGACGGGCTGTGCGGTCTGTCACGTGCCGAGCCTGCGAACGCGCGCCGACTACCCGGTCGCGGCTCGGGCGGGCACCACCGTCGCCGTCTACACGGACGTCTTGTTGCACGACATGGGCCCCACCCTCGCCGACGGCCTCACCGATGGCAGCGCGACCTCCTCCGAGTTCCGCACCTCGCCGCTGGTGGGCCTGCGCTTTCTGAAGAGCTTTCTCCACGACGGCCGGGCCACTTCGCTCGACGAGGCCGTTCGCCTGCACGGAGGCCCGGGCTCAGAAGCTCGCGCCTCGGTGCTCCACTACGAGCAGCTCTCCGACGTCGAGCGGACGACGCTGCTCACCTTCCTGGAGTCGCTGTGAAACGCCTCGTCTTGTTCTTCCCCCTTGTCGTGGTGGCTTGCGGGCCCACGCCGGAGCAGCAGGCGCTCGAAGGCGTGAAGTCGTACGTGCAGACGAACCTCGAGGCCCTCGCGCGCGACGCGCAGGCGTTGTGTGACGCTGCGCCAGTGCCGAGCGGCCGCGGCTGGAGCGCGACCGACGACGCCGCTGCCATCACGAACATGAGGGCCGCGTGGAAGCGGGCGCGCCCCGACTACGAGCGCGTCGAAGGCGCCATCGCGGTGCTCTTCCCCGAGGTCGATGTGGCCATCGACGAGCGGTACGACGGCTTTCTCGAGAGCACGAGCGACGCCGACCTCTTCGACGACCAGGGTGTGACCGGCAACCACGCCATCGAGCGCATTCTCTTCAGCGACACGACGCCGGCGCGCGTCGTCGAGTTCGAGAAGGCGCTGGGCGCGAAGTACGTCGCGGCGCGTTTTCCGTCGACCGAGGCCGAGGCACGCAACTTCAAGGAGAAGCTCTGCGCGCGCTGGGCGAAGGAGACCAAGCAGATGGCCACCGACTTCGCGCCGCTCGCGCTCGACCCGGCCGCGGCGTACCGGGGCGTCATCGGCTCGATGCAGGAGCAGGTGGAGAAGGTCGAGAAGGCCACCACCGGCGAAGAGGAGTCGCGCTACTCGCAGTTCACGCTGGCCGACATGCGCGCGAACCTCGAGGGCGCGAAGGCGACGTACCTGGCGTTTCGTTCGTGGGCGCTCAGCAAGTCGGCGACGGCCGAAGACATGCGCATTCAGACGGCCTTCGCCGAGCTCGAGGCCGAGTACGCGAGGACGGCGGGTGACGCGATTCCGCCAGTGCCGATGACGTGGTCGAACGTGAAGCCGTCTGCGGCCGACCTCGCGACGCCCTTCGGCCAGCTCTTCACGGTGGTGCAGCGCGCGGCCGACGACAAGACGGCGGGAACGCTCGCGGCCGAGATGAGCACCGCGGCCGACAAGATGGGCATTCCCCAGCTCCCGGCCGAGTGATGCGACCTGCGCTTCTCTGCCTCGGGCTGGCCTCGTGTGGCGGCGCGATGATGACGCCGTCGAACCCGAACATCGCGTTCGCGACCGACTTCGAGGGTTATGAATCGTGGCCTTCGATTTCGCTGCCCGCAACCGACGGCGGGTCACCGCACTCGGCCGACGCGCGCACCGTCTTCATCAACCACCGCGCGCCCGCAGGCAGCACCGAGTTCCCCGTGGGCACACTCATCGTGAAGGAGATGCCCTTTCACACCTTCGCGATGGGGAAACGCGCCGGCAGCTACAACGCCAACGGGGCGCGCGGCTGGGAGTGGTTCGAGCTGACGCGCTCCACCATCGGCACGGTGGCCATCAAGTGGCGCGGTCTCGGGCCTCCGCTCGGCGAGGAGTACGGAAAATCTGGCGCGACTTGCAATGATTGCCACAAGGCCGCGACCCAGAACGACTCGGTGATGACACCAGGGCTGGGGCTGTGAGCGTCGGTCGAGCCACCCGGATTTGCTGGCACAGCTTCCCATGAGGCGCTAACCGGGCCGTCGCCACTCCGGCGCTTCGATGGCGGTCATGACGACCGTAGAGCGCACAGGGGTGGTGTCCTCCGGGTGACGGCTCCACGACCGCACGACGCGTCGCCCGTGGAGTCAGCCGTGAACCTCAGGTCGTTCTGCCGTACCCACTTTCGTCACTTCAACGCAGCCGCGTTGGTCGACGCCGCCGAGGGCTACCGCGCTCACGTCGAGCGCGGCGGGAAGATGCTCGTCACCCTCGGAGGCGCGATGAGCACCGCCGAGCTGGGCATCTCGCTCGCCGAGATGATTCGCCGCGGCAAGGTGCACGCCGTCAGCTGCACGGGCGCCAACCTCGAAGAAGACGTCTTCAACCTGGTCGCGCACGATTTCTACGTGCGAGTGCCACACTATCGTGAGCTCTCCGCCAGCGACGAAGAGGCGCTGCTCGCGCGGCACCTCAATCGTGTCACCGACACCTGCATTCCCGAGCATGAGGCGATGCGCCGTATCGAGCGCGTCGTGCTCGAGCACTGGGTGGCCGCCGACCGCCGCGGCGAGCGTCTGTTCCCACACGAATTCCTCTATCGGGTGCTGCGCTCGGGTGTGCTCGAGTCGACGTACCAGAGCGACCCGAAGCACAGCTGGCTGCTGGCGGCGTGCGAGGCAAACCTGCCGCTCTGGGTGCCCGGCTGGGAAGACTCGACGCTGGGCAACATGTTCGCGGGTCACGTCATCAACGGCACGGTTCGAAACGTTCACACCGTGCGAACGGGCATCGAGGCCATGCAGTCGCTGGCGGGCTGGTACACCGAGACGGCCGGCACGGCGTCGGTGGGCTTCTTTCAGCTCGGCGGCGGCATCGCCGGTGACTTCCCCATCTGTGTGGTGCCCATGCTGCACCAGGACCTCGGCCGCACCGGCGTTCGCCGCTGGGGCTACTTCTGTCAGGTGAGTGACTCCACGACGAGCTACGGCTCGTACTCGGGCGCGGTGCCGAACGAGAAGATCACCTGGGGCAAGCTGAGCGCCGACACGCCCAGGTTCATCATCGAGAGCGACGCGAGCATCGTGGCGCCGCTGGTGTTCGGCTACGTGCTCGACGAGGCGTGAAAAGGACGAGGCCCGGCAGATGCGCTGGCCGGGCCTCGTTGCCGGGTAACACCGGGAGGATGAATACCCGCGATTCAGTCGTTCAGCGGGCCTTCGGCGAACACTCGCCTTCACCCTCGTAGTGGCCGACGGTGCGCGAGAGGGCGGTCACGAAGTCACGCAGCGTCTTCACGTTCGAGACGCTGCCGGTGCCGTACTGGTTGGCCGGCAACGTCGTCAGCGACACTGCTGCGAGCTCATCGAGCGTCACCTTGTTGTCCGCGTTCACGTCGGCGTTGGCGATGGCCTCGAAGCGCAGCTTGGTGTCTGGCGACTGCAGGTCGTCGTAGAAGAAGTGGTCACCATGCACGGTGAGCTGCACGGTGGTGGTGTTCCCGACCGGCAGCACCACGCCCTTGCCGCCCATCTCGGCCTTCTCACAGTCGAGGTATTGCGTGTCGAGCGTGAAGCTCCACTCGAACGTCTTGCTGACGGCGCCCTTCGTAGCGGTGCCGATGACGATGAGGCTGGCGTTGCGCGTCTTCAGCAGCGCCAGGTCGGCGTCGTCGATGTTGCCCGCGGTGACGTTGGCGTCGGGCGCGATGACGTAGCTGACCTGCTCGTACTTCGCCGCGGGAATCGAGGCCGAGTAGACCTCGACCGGCCCCTTCTTGGTCAGGTCGAACGCCTTCGCGCCCGGCTGCTTCGACGCGACGACACCCTTCGCATCGGCGACGGTGATGTCTTTGAAGACGATGAGAAACTTGGAGTATTTGACACTCCAGCCATCGGCAAACCCATTGCTCGTACCCATCTGCGCGGGCAGCTTGTCTTCGATGTACTCCTCGCCCCAGGTGGTGAACTTCACGACGGCGATGGGCGGTTCGCAGGCGGTGAGGGTGAAGAGGACGGCGAGGGCGAGGGTGAGTCGGCTCATGGTTCTGTCTTCGTGGTTTGGGTGGAACATCAGTTGGACTGCCAGGAGAGCGTGTAGCTGCCGGTGTCGATGACGCCGCGGTCGAGGCCGTTGAAGGCGGGGCTCGCCGGGTCGAAGACGGTGACGCCTTCGGTGTTGGGCTGCGTGTTCGTCTTGTCGAACTCCACACGTGACAGCAGCACGCCGAGGTCGACCGTCATGCGAACGGTGCCAGCTGCGGTGTTCATCTCGTGGTCGAACTTGAGCCCCTCGAGCGGAGCGGTCGGCGTGAAGACGCCCGTGTCGAAGGCGACCGACTGCGCGCCCTTCGTCGCGGTGCCCTTCAGCCGGAAACCGGTCATCGCGTAGGTGAGTTGAGCGGAGCCGTAGGAGCCGGTGACGGCGTTCGCCGTGCCCCAGGCCTGTGGGTCGCGCTTCGAGAGGTCGATGGTGATGGGCGCGAGCACCTCGCCCAGCGCGTCACCCGCCATGTAGTGCCCGGGGTGTGCGTGCGCCGTCGAGATGAAGAGTGAGAGCGGGTCGAAGCGCTCCGAGATGAGCACCTTGCCGGTGAAGAAGCGCAGCGACGACAGCGACGCCTGGCCCGAGACGTTGGTGACGGCCCAGCCGGTGTCGAGCGCGGCCGTCGGCGCCGAGACGACGACCTCGAGGGGAAAGGTGCGGCGGGTCTGCTCGGTCGTCGCGCCGCACGCGCTCGCGAAGAGAACGAGAGGAATGAGTCGACTCACAGGTGGACCTCCAGGGTGAAGAAGAGCGCGCGGGGGCTGCCCGCGGTGAAGTGACGGGCGGGCACGAGGCTCTGGGCCTGGCTCGTGTCCCAGCTCGAGACGTAGGTGAACTCACCGTCACGCCAGCGGCTGTCGAAGAGGTTCTGCACGTCGAGCACCGCTTCGAGCGCCTTCCAGCGTAGCGACGCTCGCGCGTCAGTGAGGAAGACGGGTCGCGAGAAGTCGTTGAAGGGCAGCGGGCGCGAGCCGATGAAGGTGAAGCCCGCTCCAACCCGCCCGGTGAAGCGCTGGCCTGCGAGCTCGACGCTCCTCGTGTAGCCGGTGTCGAGGCGACCGACGAGCGGCGCGAAGTACGGCAGCAGCGCGCCCGTGGTGGTGACGCGAGCAGTCGCGGCGGTGAAGCTACCCGAGACGAGCCAGCCCTCGAGCGGTTTGGCCGTCACGACGAGGCTGGCACCGCCGCGCAGCGACGGGCCGAGCGAGAGGGTGGTGCCCGACACGTGGTCGAAGAAGAAGTCGTTGGCCACCGTCGAGCCGAAGAGCGCCAGCTTCGTGCTGAGCCGCGAGAAATCGACCGACGCTCCCACCTCGGCTCCGCGCACGTGCACGAAGGGAGCAGTCTCTCCATCGGCCAGCGAGCGCGCCTGCGGCGAGCGAAAGCCGTCTCCGTAGTTCACGTAGGCGCGCACGTGTTGGCCGAGCTGCCGCTCCGCGCCGGCCTTGAGCCCCCAGTGAACGCCGAATGATGCCTTGCGCACCGAGGGGAGCGTGGTGTCGAGAATACGCGTGTTCGGTCGCGCACCCGGGTGCTCGTCGAAGACCTCGAAGCCGATGGCGTCAGCTCGGCCGCCCAGCATGAAACGCCAGCCACCGGGAGCGATGGAGGCCTCGGTCCACGCGTTGGCCGCGCTCTGCAGAATGCGCGCGCGAATGAGCTCGACCGTCGCCACGCTGTCGACGTCGCGGTAGCCGCGTTGCGACTGGTTGATGTCATCGCGCCGGCCACCAAGGCCGAGGTCGAGCGAGAGCGGCAGGCCGAAGAGGTCGAAGTGCCGGTGATGTTCGACGCGCGCGCCCACGAGGCCGTCGCCCTGGGTCTGCTCGAGTCCATCGCCGGTCGCGCTCGCCACGAAGCCGGTGAAGTTGTTCTTCAGGCGGAGATCCGACAGCACGCCGTAGACCTCGATGGAGGTCTTCCCATCGCCGAGCAGGTCGAGGCCGAGCAGCAGTTGATGACGAGACGACGAGCCGCCCTGGTTCGCACCGAACGCGTCGAAGAAGCCCGCGCGGCCCGAGACGAACGTGTCTTCGCGCACGACCCCGGGAGAATCGAAGCGGCCCACCGCGCTGCCGATGACGGCGCGCACCTTCGCCTTCTCGAATGGCACGACGACCTGCCCGAGCACCGAGGCGCGGCCAAACGCACGCTGCGGGCCGAAGCCGTCTCCGCGCACCAGCTCGAGCGCGGCGAACGTCTCGGGTGACTCGAAGGGCCTGACGCCCGCGAACAGCCGCGCGCGCCCGAACGAGCCGACGCTGCCCGCGACGGTGACGCCCTGCTCCTCGAGCCCGAGCTCGTACCGAATGGTGCCGGCGACCGCGAAGTCTCCCTGCCAGGCGCGGTAGCTGCCCTCGGTCACCTTCACCTCGCGCACGGCGTCGGCGATGAGCCAGTTCACGTCTGCGTAGCCCAGCGCATGAATGTGCGAGACCTCGTTCACCGGCAGGCCTGCGACGTTCAGCTCGACGTCCTGGCCGTGCACCGCGTCGAAGCCGCGCAGGAAGAGTTGGTGCGCCTTGCCTTCGCCGGAGTGTTGCGACGCGACGAGGCCGGGCACGAGCCGAAGCAGGTCGACGGCACCAGTGCGCGGCGCGGCCTGAATCACGTCTTGCGTGATGGTGACTTCGGAGGCGCTGCGCGAGAGCCGGCTCGAACGCACTGTCGTCTCGCGGCGTGCCGGTTCGACTCCGCCGTCTCGAGCCACACTCGCCGCGCTCAGGCTCTCGGCTGGCTGTCTCTTCAGCTCGACTCCAGCGTCAGCCGGCTCGGCCGACAGTCCCGGCCGTTCGTCGTCATCGAAGCCGCCGTCGTCCTCGTGGGCAAACGAGGGCGTCGCGCCGAGAACGCAGGTGCACCCGATGATGAAGCGAAGCCACCGCACGGCGGACCCCTGGAGAGACCGGTTGGGACGTGGACCAGTGAACGCGTGAACGCCGCACCGTCAGACGACGGAGCGCGTGAACGAGCGAGTTCGAAACGGGAACGACGTCGGGTCGCTACGGGCCCTGCGGCTGCTCCGCCGTCCACCGCGGCGCGAGGTCGACCACGTCTTGCGAGGTGACGACGGGCGAACCGAGCGCGACGGCGAAGAAGGTCGGCTCGACGATGGCAGCCGGTGACGAGAAGGCGAGCGACTGGTGCTCGAGCGAGCCGTCTCCGTGACGACTCTGCGCCGGCCCATGCGAGTGCGAGTGCCCGTGGTCGATACCGTGCAGCAGCGGCGCGACGAGCAGACCGAAGGCCAGGAGCATCAGCCCCAGCCACGCTCCATCTCGCCGGTCCCGCCTCGTCACGTGGCCCTTCTCTCTCTTCGGCAGCTCGATTTCCACCCCTTCGGACGTGGGCCTCTGGCGGATTCGACCTACAAGCACGCCATGGCTGCTTCGAAGCCGCTCTCCCTCGCGCGCCGCGCCGAGCTGTTCATTCGTCGAGACCGTCGGTGAGCTGCTCGCCGAGGCTGGTTTTCGGCGAAAGCGCCTCGTCTTTCGCCGGGTTCACGGCGGAGTGCTGCAGCTCGTGCAGGTGTACGTCTCGGTGACGGTCAGCGGCGGAGCCTCACCTCCCGAAGGCTATTTCCGCGTGTGGGTGGGCTGTGCGGCCGCTTCGCGAAAGCCGACGGTGGAGTCCGAGTGTGACGTGCACTTCGAGCTCAAAGGCGTCGTCGAGGGCGCGCCAGGCTCGTTCAAGGTGCCGCCCACCCGCGGGCCAAGACGCGAAGCCGTGGCGAAGGCGCTCGGGCCCGTGATTCGACAGCTCGTGAAGTACCTCGACACCGTCGACTCGACCGCCGAGCTGCGTCGCCCGGGCATGTTCCGGCTGAAGTGAGCCCGTGGCCTGGAGTGAGCGAGGGGTCGAGGGGCGCTCCGAAGCCTCGAGTGTCTCGCGGTTGCGGCGGAATCGTGCGAGCGCCAGCCGACCCATCAACACCGTCTGATGGGTCCGACTTCGGCAGGGGAGCGGGCCGGGCGGGCATTGACCCCATGTCCGCTCGCGGACGCCGCGTGTCTGCTACCGGACGTGATTTCGTGTCCGCTGCCGGACACCGCGCGTCAACCAGCGGCAGCAGTTCTCCCCCAGTCACCGATGGTCGTCTCTACGCTCCGTGCAGTCGCTTCGGAGCTCCATTGAGCGCCGACCCGTACAGCTGCCGACCTCGACGCACATGATTTCGTGACCGCTGGACGATCGCACGGGTCACCCACCCATGCGCCTGCGCCTCGAGTTTCCCGACAAGTACCGGCTCTGGGCCGAGCTCGCGAAGGCGCACACCGACCGGGTGTTCGTCGAGACGCCCGTCACCATCGCGAAGCTGGGCTCGCGGGTGCCGCTCGAGCTCACCGTCGGTGGCGTGTTGCTCGTCACCGTCGCCGAGGTCATCGGGCTTCGCACCGAGGGCGGGCGCTTCAAGCAGGGTGTGTGGGTTCGGCTCGACGACTCCGAGGTGCTGAAGGTGCGGCGCTTTCTCGGCCTCGAAGAGGAGCCGCTGCGCGCCATCACCGGCCGCACCGCGCACCGTGAGGCGTGTTCGCTCGACGCGCGCCTGCGCAAACCCGAGCTGCCACACGGCGTGAAGGTGAAGAACCTGTCGGAGACCGGCGCGCTGCTCGAGACGACCGCGCCGTTGAAGGCCGGCCAGTTCATCGAGCTGTCCATCACCTGCGACGACGGGCAACGAATCGAGACCGCCGCCGAGGTGACGCGCGAGCACCACGACGAGTACACGGGCGTGCACTTCGTCGAGCTGACCGGCCCGGCGAGCGCTGCGCTGAAGGCCCAGATGGAGCGCCTCTCGTCACGACCCACCAGGGCGCGGCAGCAGCTGCTCGTCGCCGATGACGACGCCGACATTCGCGAGTTCCTCACCCGCGCATTGTCGAAGCACGGCTTCGAGGTGCTGAAGGCGTCAGGCGGAAACGAGGCGATGTCGCTGATTCGCGAGACGCGCCCGGCCCTCGTGCTGCTCGACATTCTCATGCCGGGAATGGACGGCGTCGACATCTGCAAGGCGATGCGGGCCGACGTCGAGCTCGTGGGCACTCCCGTCATCTTCGCGTCGGCGCTCGACGCGGGCCGCCTGCACGTCATCGCCGACGAGGCGGGCGCCACCGACTACCTCTCGAAGCCCCTCACTCTGGGCGAGCTGCTCAACGTCGTCGGCCGCTACCTGAAGAGCTGAACCCTTCGGCCCCGACCGTGCCTCTCACGGTCACCATGGCTGACGCGAAAGAGCTGATCATCACCCTGCCCGGAAACCGCCGTGTCGACGCGGCCTTCGGCCATCACATCGTTCACACCGACCAGCCGCTCGACAACGGCGGAGACGACACGGCGCCTTCGCCGTTCCAGCTCTTCCTCGCCTCCATCGGCGCCTGCGCGGGCATCTTCGTGCAGGGCTTCTGCGCCAAACGCGGCATCGACCCGACCGGCGTGCGCATCGTCGAGAAGCCCGTCTACGACGAGCAGGGCACGCTGAAAGACGTCACGCTCGACATCGAGCTGCCGGCCGCCTTCCCCGAGAAGTACCAAGAGGCGCTGCTGCGCGTCGTCGAACAGTGCTCGGTGAAGAAGGCCATCGCCGCGCAGCCGACGTTCACCGTGCGCGCGAACATCGGCGCTCCGGTGTCGTCGGCGGCCTGATCAGCCTCACTGCTTCACGCACAACCGCAGGGTGATGTGCTGCAGCTCGCCCGTGATGGCGAGGTTGGCGTCACCGTTCGCGCCCGCTGAAGGACCAACCCGGCCCGTCGGTGTGTGCGTGTGCACTCCAGAACTTCCGATGGTTCGTACGGCGTCGAGCCGCTGCCCCGAGCCGTCACCGTTGGGCGTGCCGTAGTCATCGGTGTCACCCGAGTCGAACCAGTAATAGTCGTTGTACGAGTGCGTATGCGCACCGCCAGAGATGGTGAGGCCACTCAAGTCCTGGTGCTGGTGGGCGGGCGCGGCCAGGGTTCTCGCGACGGGCGTGAGGCTGGGCGTGCCCAGGCGCAGGTACTCACCGCCCTGGTACGCGGTGTAGCCGGCCGGGCACGTGGTGGTGGTGAGGAACGCCGCGCCAGGGTTCTGAATCAGCCACTGAAAGTTGTCGTTCACCTCGCTCGCCCGCGCAGGCGTGTCGGCGGTGAACACGTTGAAGCCGGGCGGCGCCCAACCCACCTGCGCATACAGCGTCGAGCTCGCGAGCGTCACCACCAGGCCGACGGCGCCAAGCAGCCAGCGTCGTTGGGTGCGGTGGCGTCGTTCGAGGCGGTCGAGACGCTCGACGAGCACCTCGAGCCGCGGGTCGTTGGGGGCTTCCATGGCATGTCCTCTCAGGCTGCGGGGGGGGCCGCACGAGAGTGGCACGCCGGGCTGATCCATTTCGCTACTTTCCGTCGAGCCAGGCCTGAAAGGCGTCGAACTGGTAGGGCCGCCCGAGAAAGTCGGCCACCAGCGCCCCGGCCTCCTTCGTACCGCCGGGCTCGAGCACCTTCTTGCGGTACTCGGTGGCCACCTCGCTCGAGAGCATGCCCTTCGCCTTGAAGCGGGTGAGCAGGTCCTTCGCGATGACGGTGCTCCACTGGTACGTGTAGTAGGCGGCCGAGTAGCCATCGAGGTGGCCGAAGCCGAGCTCGAAGTGCGTGCCTTCGACGTACTCCCGGCGGAAGGGCTCGAACTTCGCCTGCAGGTCCTTCAGCGCGGCCGAGGTGTCGAAGCCCGGAGCGCGGTCGTGGTACCCGAGCGACACGGCCGAGAGGAAGAACTGCCGCCGCATCGAGAGGCCGACGCCGAACTCCTTCGCGGCCTTCAGCTGCGCGACGAGCGCGGGAGGAATCACCGCGCCCGTCTCATGGTGCTTCGCGAACGCAGCGAGCGCGCCGGGGTCGAGCGGCCATTCCTGCAGCAGCATCGACGGCACCTCGACGAAGTCCCACTCCGTGCGAATGCCCGACACGCCGCCCCACTGCTGCCGACCGGCGAACAGCTCGTGCAGCAGGTGCCCGAACTCGTGGAAGAACGTCTCGACGTCGCTGTGCTGCAGCAGCCCGCCCGGCTTGGGGAAGTTGCAGACGAGCACGGCCTCGGGCAGCTCACGGCCCTTGCGGCCCGTCGTCAGGCCGAACTGCGCCGCATGTTTGTACTTGTTCTCGCGCGGGTGCATGTCGAGGTGGAAGCGGCCCAGCAGCGCGTCTCCCTCGAAGACGTCGTACGTCTCGACGTCCTGGTGCCACACCTTCGCGTCGGTCACCTTGACGAACCGAACGCTGAAGAGGCGCGAGGTGATGTCCATCACGCCCTGCTTCACGGTGCCGTACTCGAAGTAGGTGCGCAGGGCCTGTGAGTCGAGCCCGTACTGCTCGTTCTTCACGCGGTCTTCGTAGAAGTCCTGCTCCCAGGGCTCGAGCGTCTTCGCGCCGGGCACGTCCTTCTGTTTGCGGGCGAGCAGCACGGCCATGTCGGCCTTCGCGCGTGACTCGGTGGCGGC
>JAEUJR010000081.1 GCA_016793585.1 Archangium sp. | reverse complement strand
TGCTGCCGTACCCGTCTGACTTCTTCCGCGTGACCGACGCGACGCAGCCCTCGGGCGCGCGTATCACCGTCTCGGACGCTGCGGCGCCGAAGTCGAAAGAGGGCAAACGGTACGACGTGACGGCCGAGCTCCCCATCGACGGGTTCTCGATGGTGCCGACGATCGTCGCGACGCTCGGGGTCGAGGTCTCTCCCGAACGTTTCGTCGCGTTGGAGCAGGGCGGCACGGCGAGCCTCTCGAAGGCCACCTCGAACACGTTGCTGCTCGACGGCACCACCTTCGAGCCCGTGCCGCACTTCGTCGATCTCGACCCGCGCACGACCGATCTCACGCGGCAGGCGATGGTGATTCACCCGTTCGGCGGCCTGAAAGAGAAGACCCGCTACGTGGTGCTGGTGGCTGGCGTGAAGACGCCGTCGGGTGAGCTGGTGAAGGCGCCCGAAGGGTTCCGCCGCCTCGTCGAGAAGCTCACCGATGGCGACCCGGCCTTCGATGGCGTCTCGCGCGCGTTCGAAGATCGCATCGTGCCTGCGGCGAAGGCGGCCGGGCTCGAGCGAACCGAGCTGCAGCTCGCGTGGGAGTTCACCACCGGCAGCCGCGAGTGGGCGACCCGCGACATGCTGCAGGTGCGGGCGCTGACGATGGCGTGGCTCGAGACGAATGTGCCGCAGGTGACGATCTCGATGGTGAACGAGGCGGGGCCTGACGACGCGTTTCGCATCGTTCGCGGCACCATCGCCGGCCCGCGGTTCTGCAGCGATCGGGCGCAGCCGGGGTGCGTGCTGTTGCGTGGCGACGACGGCAAGGTGAAGCAGGACGGGCTGGTCGACTTCCCCTTCGTGGCGGTGATCCCGAAGACGGTGGAGCAGGCGACAGGACCGTCTGCGATGTTCATGTACGGGCACGGCTTCTTCGGAAACCTGGCCGAGGTCGAAGGCGGCGCGGCTCGCCACATCGCGAGCGAGACGACGCGCACGATGCTCGCGACCGAGTGGTGGGGCATGCACTTCTCGGACGTCGCAGTGGTTGGTGACGCGCTCACGGGTCGTCTGTCGCAGGCGGCGCGCATCGTCGAGCGCGGGCACCAGGGCATGGCCAACTGGATCGTGCTGACGAAGGCCGCGGAGCGGCTGGGCGAGCTGCCGGCGTTTCAGCGTGCGTCAGGCGCGTCGCTGGTGACAGGGAAGGCCGACACGTTTCTGGGCATCAGCCAGGGTCACATTCTCGGCGGAACGATGAACGCGGTGAACCCGTACACGTCGAAGCTCGCCTTCAACGTCGGCGGCGCGGGCCTGACGACGATGATGATGCGCGCCGAAGCGTTCACCGGCCTGTTCGAGCTGCTGAACCTGAGCGTGTCGGAGTCGCTCGAGCAGCAGAAGTTTCTCGCGCTCATTCAGCGCCCGCTCGATCGCCTCGACCCTGCGAGCTACGCCACGTTCCTGCAGCAGGCTCCGTTGCCCGGCAACGCCGAGAAGCGCATCTTGATGCAGGTCGGGCTGATGGATGCCTCGGTGCCCAACCTGGGGAGCTGGCTGCACGCGCGCCTGTTGGGGTTGAAGGTGCTGACGCCGTCTCCGTACCTGCCGTACGGGCTCGAGACCGCGACGTACCCGGCGACGAGCGGCCTGCAGATTCACGACTTCAAGGTGGGCGACGTCGATGCGTACTACCGGAAGGCGAACTTCCCGGTGGTGAAGACCGCCGTTCACGACACCCTGCGCGGGCAGTCGTCGGTGCTGCGACAGCTGAACCGGTTCTTTCGCGACGGAGAGATCGTTCAGACGTGTGACGGGGTGTGTGACCCGGACTGAGGTGCCCGCGTGTTCCTCGGCTTGTCTTGCAGGCTGCGCCCCGCCCACAGGTTGAGCGGCCAGCGGCAGCCCGCCGGCCCGCTCGCGTTGTGACGGGCGCTTCCCGACTAGCGACGGCGGCGCAGCAGAACACCGAGCCCCAGCAACAGCAGCGCGGCCGACTCGCCTCCTGCGGTGCAGCCGCAGCCCGCGTTCATCATCGTTCCGCCACCCGCGGACCCGCCAGCCGCTGAGCCTCCGGCACGGCCGCCAGCCGCCGCGGAGCCACCAGCCGCCGCCGAACCGCCAGCCGTCGCGGAGCCACCAGCCGCCGCCGAACCACCAGCCGCCGCCGAACCGCCAGCCGCCGCCGAACCGCCAGCCGTCGCCGAGCCACCAGCCGTCGCCGAACCGCCAGCCGTCGCGGAGCCACCAGCCGTCGCAAAGCCACCAGCCGTCGCAAAGCCACCGGCCGTTCCGCCGGCCGTCGCAAAGCCACCGGCCGTTCCGCCGGCCGTCGCAGAACCACCGGCCGTTCCGCCGGCCGTCGCAGAACCACCAGCCGTTCCGCCACCGGCGCTGCCGCCACCCGCACCGACGCCACCGTCAGCAGGCGCGGGGTTGATGGTCAGGGTGATGGGGTTCTGCTGGCCGTACCACTCCATGATCGACACCACGGCGATTGCATGGAACGTGATCGGCCCGGTCGCGTTGGCAGGCGGCGTCCACGTCAGCACGACCGACTGCTTCGAGACGGTGTTCGAGTGCGTGACATGCCCGTCGGTACCGTCGCAGCCCGTCTTGAGCTGCGCGCCCGAAGGCAGCGCCGAGAACGACCCGATCACGTTCGTGTTCGGTGTTCCCGGCGAGCCCTGCACCGCCTGAATCAGGTAGCCCTTGAAGAGCAGATTGTTCGAGTTGGTGAGCGTCACCTGCAGCGGCTGGCCGGGCGTGTAGCCGGTGGGGTTGGTCGTGATGACGAAGTTGCCCGACCCGGTGCGCGACCCGAACTGCATCGGCGCGCCGGGGTAGTCACACGAACCAGCGCCCGACGAGTAGGCGAACGAGGCTCCACCGCACAGCAGAGTCACCGCGACGAGAAGGTTCCGGATCATGGGCTCGGGAGATTCGTTCGAACCCTTGATCGGGAGCAAGCGCCCAGCCGTTGGAAAACGTCACTGACCGCGCAGATCGTCGGAGGTCGACGTCTTCGGCTCGACGCGCACGAACACGTCGGTGACCCGCCCGATGCCGAAGTAATCGAGCACCGTCGCGCGCAGCCGAACGCTGCCGTGTTCGGGCATCAGCGGCGCGAGGTTCAGCTCTCCGGCTTCGAACGAGAACGCCTGACGGCCGAGGTTGTCGATGGTCTCTTTTCCCTGCGAGACGGGGTCGGAGTAGCCGACGACGGCGCTGCGCAGCACCTTGCCGTCGGCGCCCAGCACTTCGATCAGAATGATGTTGTCGACCTCGAAGCCCTTCGTGCCGGCCTCGTCGCCGTAGAGGCGCACGTCGGCGCCTTCGGGCGAGAACAGCGGCGTCTCTCCCGTGGCCACCACGTGGGGCGTGCGCTCGAAGTCGCGGGTGTCGATCTCGAGATCGGGGCGCAGCTCGGTGAGCTGGGTCGTCTCGCGCTCTGGAGTGTCGGCCAGCAGACGAATGGCCTTCGTCATCGTCGGAGCGGCTGCGCGTTTCGGACACGCCGCGAGCAGCACCACCGCCAGCGCCAGCACCACTCTCATGGGTTCACCAACCTCACCGTCGTGAACGTGCCGCCGTCGGTCACCTGCCAGATCTCGTACGGCGAAGCCGGAGCGCCCGCGTCGAGATCGAAGTCGAGGCCGCCGCTCGCACCTTCGAGGTTGATCGACATGCCGCCGGCCAGCGCAGCCGACGCGTCTCGCCAGGTGGTGGGGCCCACGCGGTACGACGTTCCGCTGCGGCTCGAGAGCGCCACCATGCCTTCGTTGAGGCGGGGGCCGGTCAGCGCGCCTCCGTCGCGCGAGGCGTGCGCGGCGGCGAGCATCACGAGGAACGCGGCGTCGTAGCTGTGCGAGGTGAACGAAAAATCGTTCGGGTCGAGCTTGAACTCGCCGCGGTAGCGGTTGCGAAAGTCGTCGTACGCGCCGCCAGCGCCCTGCGCGGGGGCCGTGCCGAACGCGCCGGTGATCTCCGAGCGGGTGAGCGGCGTGATGACCGCGGGATCTTTCATGGCGTCGCTGAAGAGCCAGAGGTTGCCCGACGCGGCCGACAGGGGCGCGCGGGCGCGCGAGTCGGTGATGGTGGGCGTGCCTTCGCGGGGGAAGCCGACGAACACCGTCAGGCGCGGGTTGCGTGAGCCCTGATGAAAGGTGGCGACGCGATCGAGCAGGCCCGCCGGTGTGATCTCGCGATCGGAGGGGCGGTACTCGAACGTCTCGGCGCGACGGCCGGCATCGGCGAGCTGCTCGCGCAGGGGTGAGGCGAGGCCCTGACCGTAGGGGCCGTCTTCGTGAACGATCGCCACGTCGGTGAGCGTCGAGAGCCCGGGCTCGGTGGTGATGAGTCGCGTCAACACCCTCGCCTGCAGGCTGTCGGGCGGAGCGACACGCCAGACGGCCTTCGTGCGTGCGAACAAGCCAATGAGCTCGGGGCTGGTCGCGGTGGCCGAGATGATCATGGTGCCGGCGTCGCTGCGGGCCGGGTTCTCGGTCGCGACGGTCGTCTGGCGGCTGCCCGAGGTGACGATGGCGGGCACGGCGAGCTGCTCGATGGCCCACGCGAGCTGTTCCCCGAGCGCCTCGGTCGAGCCTCCGGTGTTGCACACGACGAGCGTGAAGCGGCGGTTGTCGAGGCCGCCGCGGCCGTTGACGTCGAGCACCGCGAGCGAGAGCGCGTTGAGGCCCGCGATCTCGGAGTTGTCGACGGCGCCGCCATCGAAGCCGGCAGACAACGGGAGCAGGGCGGCGATGCGCACGGGTCGCGGGTCGTCGAAGGCGCCGACCTCACGACGGCACTGCGCCGGCATGGGCAGGCAGTACTTCTGCACGCACACGCGGCTCGAGCCGCACTGCTGGTCGGTGGTGCACTCCTCGAAGCCACTGCCGTTGATGAACGAACACGCCGACGCGCTCAACGCCAGCAGCAGCCACACGCTTCGGAGCAGGGAGGTCGTCATCGCAGATCGAACGGCAACGAGATGGCGCCGAACGCGCCGCCGGGCAGCACCGCGAACGAGACGACCGCCTCGGGCTCTGCCTTGGGGAAGAGGATGATGGCGGTGACCGCGCAGGCGACGCCGATGAGCAGCGAGACGTCGGCCACCACGGCCTGGGTGACGGTCTGTGTCTGCGCCGCGCGTTTGGTCTCGACGAGGGTCGCGTCGCGGAACGCCTGCTTGGAGCCGTTCGACAGCAGCCCGAAGACGAGGCCGGTGCCCAGCGCCGCGAGCCCGACGCCGCCGACCACGAAGGCCGCCGTCTTGCGCCCGTTGCTCTTCGTCTGCTGCGTCTCGGCCTGCGCGCGCTCCTTCGCTTCGAACTGCGCCTTCTGCTGGCGGGCCTTCTCGGCCTCGGCGTCGGCGCGCTCGCGGGCATCGCGAGCCTCTTTTTCGAGCCGTGCCTTCTCGGCGTCGCGAATGCGGGCGTCGGCCTCTTGCCGGGCGACGAGCTGGCGCAACCGATCCATCGAGAGGTTCGCCTTCTTCACGAGCTCGGGCTCGGTGTCGGCGGCGGGCAGGCCGACGTAGCGGCGGTAGGCGTCGAGGGCGGGCTGCAGCTCGCCGGCCTGATCGTACGCGCGGGCCATGTTGTAGAGCAGCTTGGGGTTCGCCTCGAGCTGCAGGGCCTCGTCGAGCAGCTTCGCCGCCTCTTTGTACTGGCCGTCTTTGTAGAGGCGCTCGGCGTCTTTCGCGAGGGCAGTCGCCTTCGGGTTCGGCGCGGCGTTCGCGAGCGCAGAGAGCACGAGGATCAGGAGGGCGAACCGGCGTGACATCGCGCGGCAGCCTACCTCGTTCTGCCCGAAAGCTGACGCGTCATCGACGTGGCATGGCAGGGCCGACGACAGGCTCGTGACGCAGCGCTCGGCGAGAGGTGCCGATGGGTCCAGCGCTGCCCGGAGCAGGTTGCCGCGTCGAGCTGGCGAGCGGCGTGCTTGGCAGGCCGACGATGCAGGCACTCCTCGCGCTCCTCCCGCTGGAGCAGACGTTCGCCGTTCGGCCGTGGCGCTCGGTCGGGCTGTTCCTCGTGGTCGTCGCCGCCGCCTTCGCGCCCGCGCTGTTCGCGTCGACGGGTGGCTACACCTCGAGTCTGCTCGTCTTCGCCGTGCCGTCGTTGCTGATGGCGAGGGCGTTGGCGCGCCGCGGGCTGCTGGGCTCGATGGAGCGGCCGCTGTGGCGGGCGTGGGCGCTGTTGGTGCCGATGGGCGTCGCGCTCAACTTCGCGTTCGCCGACGACTTCTTCGTCTACCCCGATCGTCAGGCCATCGCGGGGCTCACGGTGCCGGCGCTCGATTGGGGCTCCATCGATCACGCCCACCCGATTCCCCTCGAAGAGTTCGCGTTCTACGCGCTCGGCTTTCTCGCGATGCTGCTCGGCTACGCGTGGTGCGACGCGGTGCTGTGGCCGAAGCCGGCGCTGCGTGCCGCCGCTGGCGCGCCGGGGTGGCTCGAAGGCGCGACGGCGCCGCTGCTGCTCGTCGGCGCGGGCGTGATGGTGAGTGACGGCACGCCGTCGTACTGGAGCTACCTGAGCCTGGTGCCGCTGCCGGTGACGCTGGTCGGCTGGCCGCTCGTACGGGGGCGCCTCAACCTGCCCGCCGTCATGGTGACGACGGCCATCGTGGTGCTCACGTCGGTGCTGTGGGAGGCCGTGCTCGCGGTGCCGCGGGGGTGGTGGGGCTACCAGCCCGACGCGATGCTGGGCGTCAACGTGCTCGGCCTGCCGGTCGAGGCGACGATCGTTTGGGCGCTCGCTCCAGTCACCACCGCCGTCTGTTTCGAACTGCTCCGACTGAAAGGAAGGCCCTGACATGCAGCGCTCTTCGTTGCTCAAGCCGTTGATCGGCATCTCGGTGTTGATGCTCGTCATGGTGGCGGCGCGCGCGGTGGCGAGCGCGTTCGGCCTCAAGGCGCCGTGGTACCTGCTGCACGAGCTGACGGTGATGCTGGTGCCCATGCTGTGGCTGCTGGTGCGCGTGGTGCCACGGCTCGACGAGTCACAGCGCATCGGGTTCGTGGTGACGAGCGGGCTCTTCATCTCGGCGTCGGCCATCGCCGAGCTGCTCGCCATTCAGTCTCGCTACTGGTGGTTCTACGAAGGCAACGACCCGCTCTCGGGGCTCGATCTGGGCGCGATTCCGCTCGAAGAGTTCCTCTCGTACCCGATGCTGCTCAACGTGCCGGTGCTCTGGTTCCTCGAGCTGTCGCACGCGCGGCCCGACGAGGGCGTGCTGGGCGAGGGCAGGGCGGCCGCCGTGGTGCGCTTCTGCAAACGCGCCGCGCTCGTCGCCCTGGCCGTCGCCTTCGTGTTGATCGGCCTCGCGCTGACGTCGTCGGGAGCGGTGGACGTCTCGACGCCGGCGTTCGTCGACGCCGCTGGCGCCGTTCGTTACGCGGCGGGCCCGAAACAGTACGGGTGGACGATCGTTCAGGCGCTGGGCTGGGCAGGCACGTTCTGGCTCGGCGCGGCGGTCGCGCATCGCGTGCGGTGGAAGACGCTGTTGATCGTCGCGGCGACATACTTCCCCTTCGCGCTCTTCGTCGAGCTGCTCGCCTGCGGCCGCGGCTGGTGGGTGTGGAACTCGCAGCAGACGCTCGGCGTGTTCGCCTGGGTGCTGCCCGTCGAGAGCTTCAGCATGTACGTGACGGGCGCGCTGATGCCGGTGCTGTGCTTCGAGTGGCTCAAGGGCCTGTGGGCAGATGCCCCGGCGTTGTCGCCGACGGCTGTCGAGTCGCGCTGACGGCCCAAAAGTCGCGTCGACCCGCACGGAGCGTAGGGTCAGGGCGTGTTGTGGAACCGCCTGACCGCACCCTCCGCACAGCTGCAGGAAGGGCTCGAGCAGCGCCAGGCGCGCGTGCTGGCGGTCGCGCTCGTCTTCATTCTTCCAGTCTGGTGCGTGGCGCTGACGACGGCGATCGCGACGCGCGCGATTCCCATCACGCCCGGCGAGTGGGCGATCGCGCTGGTCGACACGGGCCTGGCGTTTGCGGCGTACGGGCTCTCGCGCACCCGGCATTACCGCGTCGGCGTCTGGGTGCTGGTCATCACCTCGGTGCTGGGCGCGCACATCTCGGCGAGCGTCGAGCCCGAGCGCGTGCGGGCCGTCGTCTCGATGCTCTACGCTTCCACGGGGGCCCTGTACGCCGCCGTGTTCATGAACACCCGGGCGACGCTGCTCGCCGCCTGCGGCACGCTGCTCAGCTTCATCGTCTTCGGCTCGATGCACCCCTCGTTGTCGCGGGTCGACTTCGTGCTGCCGATGTTCCTGCTCGGCTTCATCCTGGCGCTCACCGTCGTCGCCGCCGCCGTGCGTGAAGCGCAGCTGACCACCATTCAGGCGCAGGCCGACCACCTCACGGCCATCTACGAGTCGGCCACCGACGCCGTCGCCGTCATCGATGGGAAGGGTCTGGTGAAGGACTGGAGCCCGCGCGCCGAGCAGCTGTTCGGCGTCGATCTCGGCCGCGCGCGCGGCCTGCCGCTGGTCGAGCTCGTCTGCCGCGCCGACGATCGCCCTCGGCTCGAGGCGGCCCTGGCGAGTGGGGCGGCGCGCTTCGAGTTCCAGTCCGCGGGGCCGACGGTGCGCTCGTACGAAGCGGCCATCGCTCCGCTGAAGCGGGGGGCCGGCGCAGTGGTCGCCATGCGTGACGTCAGCGAGCGCAAGTCGATGGAGGCGCGGCTGATGCTCACCGATCGCCTCGAGACCATGGGCCGAATGGTCGCGGGCGTGGCGCACGAGATCAACAACCCGCTCGCCTACGTGCAGGCGAACCTGCGCTCGCTCACCGACGATCTCACGCACCCCGACATGGACCCGAAGGAGCGCCGCGAGCTGGTGACCGAGACGCTCGACGGCACCGTGCGCATTCAGTCGATCGTGAAGGACCTGCTCACGTTCTCGCGCAACACGGGTGAGCACGAAGCGATCGTTCCCGTGAACGTCGAGGCCACGCTCGACTCGGCCCTGCAGATCGCCCGCGTGCACGTCACCCGCTCGAACGCGACGGTGATTCGGCAGTACTCGAACGTCGGCGCGGTGAACGGCATCGAGGCGCGCCTCGGGCAGGTCTTCCTCACGTTGATCATGAACGCCGTGCAGGCGCTCCCGGCCGAAGGCGGCCGACGGGAGCTGCTCATCTCGACCCGCCGTGAAGGCCAGCGCGTCATCGTCGGCGTGCGCGACTTCGGCGCCGGCATGACGGCCGAGACGCGCGCGCGCCTCTTCACGCCCTTCTTCACCACCAAGCCCGTCGGAAAAGGCACGGGCCTGGGGTTGTCCATCGCCCACTCGATCGTCGCCGCGCTGGGCGGCGAGATTCGCGTCGAGAGCGCTCCGGGTCAGGGCGCGCTGTTCGAGGTGGTGCTGCCGATCATGCAGGCAGACGCGACAGCAGCGTCTGACGAATGAGCTCGAGCGTCTTCGGCATGCGCTCGCCGAACTGATCGAAGAACTGCTTCTGCGAGACGAGCTCTTCTTTCCACTCGCCCTCGTTGATGCTGGTGGCTTCGTCGACCTTCGCGGGGTCGATGGCGAGGCCCGACAGATCGATGTGGCCCTGCTTGGGCACCCAGCCGAAGAGCGACTCCTGCGCGCCGACGCTGCCGTGCGCGCGATCGATGATCCACTTCAGCACGCGCATGTTGTCGCCGTAGCCCGGCCACAAGAACTTGCCTTCCTTGTTCTTGCGGAACCAGTTCACCATGAAGATCTTCGGCGGGTAGGGAATGCGCTTCTGCATCGCCAACCAGTGCGCGAAGTAGTCGGCGCCGTTGTAGCCAGTGAAGGGCAGCATCGCCATCGGGTCACGGCGCACGACACCCTGCGCGCCCGTGGCAGCGGCGGTCGTCTCTGACGCGAGCGTGGCGCCCAGGTACACGCCGTGCGCCCAGTTGAACGACTGCATCACGAGGGGAATCGTGTTCGAGCGGCGGCCACCGAAGATGATGGCGCTGATGGGCACGCCCCGCGGGTCGTTCACGTACGACGACAGCATGGGGTTGTTCGACGCGGGAGCGGTGAAGCGCGAGTTCGGGTGCGCCGCCTTCTCGGTCGAGCCCTTCTTCCAGGGCTGGCCCTTCCAGTCGGTGAGCTCTTCGGGCACCTCGCCATCGAGGCCCTCCCACCACACCGTGTTGTCCTTGGTGACGGCGACGTTGGTGAAGATGGTGTCTTTGGCGATGGTCTTCATCGCGTTCGGGTTCGACTGCCAGTTGGTGCCGGGCGCGACGCCGAAGTAGCCGTTCTCGGGGTTCACGGCCCAGAGGCGGCCGTCGTCTCCGACGCGCAGCCACGCGATGTCGTCACCGACGGTGTAGACCTTCCACCCGTCGAAGCGCTTGGGCGGAATCATCATCGCGAAGTTCGTCTTGCCGCAGGCCGAGGGGAAGGCGGCGGCCACGTACGTCGTGCGGCCATCGGGGTCTTCCACGCCGAGAATGAGCATGTGCTCGGCGAGCCAGCCCTCTTTCTTGCCGAGGTAGCTGCCGATGCGCAGCGCGAGGCACTTCTTGCCGAGCAGCGCGTTGCCGCCGTACCCCGAGCCGAACGACCAGATCGCGTTGTCCTGGGGGAAGTGGCAGATGAAGCGGCGGTCGGGGTTCAGATCGCCGGTGCAGTGCAGGCCGCGGTTGAAGTCGTTGGAGTCGCCGAGCATGTCGAGCGCCGGCTTGCCCATGCGCGTCATGATGCCCATGTTGAGCGCGACGTAGACGCTGTCGGTGATCTCGATGCCGATCTTCGAGTGCTCGCTG
>JAEUJR010000011.1 GCA_016793585.1 Archangium sp. | reverse complement strand
CCGGCGTCGACGGAGGCACCTGCGTCTGACTTCGTCACGCCACCATCGGGAACGCCCGCGTCGAGCGTTCCGGCGTCGGCGATGCCCGAGTCGGCGATTCCCGAGTCCATGACCACGCTGCCAGCATCGGCTCCCGCGTCGGCCACCACGAGACCTGCATCGACGGCCGGCGCCATCGTTCCGCAGCCGAACCCGAACAGCAGCGTGAAGAGCGCGCGCTTCATCGTCACTCCGCCGGCTTGTTCAACGACGCGGTGATGCTGCGCACGACCGAGCGCGGCGACACGCGGAGCGACTGGTACGCGAGGTAGTTCATCCACCCGTGCACGACGAGCGGCTCGCCCTGCATCATCGCCTCGTACGCATCGTTCACCACGTCTTCGGCCTTCGCGACGCCGACCGGCCGCTGGAAGAGCGGCGTCTTGTCGTTGCCAGCCACCTTCGCGAACTCGGTCAACGTCGCGCCCGGACAGCTCGCTGTGACGGTGACCCCCGAACCGGCGAGCTCATGGGAGAGCGCCTCGGTGAAGCTCACCACGAAGGCCTTCGTCGCGTAGTACGTCGCCATGAACGGGCCCGGCTGAAACCCTGCGGTCGACGCGATGTTCAGCACCCGCCCACGGCCGCGCGCACGCATCGGCTTCACGAAGCGGTGACACAGCTCGAGCAGCGCGGTGCAGTTCACCTGCACCATCTCGAGCTCACGCGACACGTCGAGGTCGAGGAACGGCCCGGTGGAGCCGAAGCCGGCGTTGTTCACCAGGAAGTCGACCTCGAGCCCCTTCTCGGCCACCGCGTCGAAGAGCTTCTTCGGTGTCGGCGGGGCCGACAGGTCGAACGGCAGCACGAAGGTGCGCACCTTGTGCAGGCGCAGCCGCTCGGCCAGCGCGTTGAGCCGGGCTTCGTTGCGCGCGACGAGAATGACGTCGTGTCCATCGCGGGCGAAGCGGTGCGCGAACTGCTCGCCGAGTCCTGACGAGGCTCCGGTGATGAGGGCGACCTGGGCCATGGCAAAGCTCCTTCGAAGCGGGGACGCGCTGCATAACCGAGCCACATGACGCTGGCACTGTCGGCGCGAGTGACACAGCGTCGGGCCATGCGACTGCAGGCTCCCCACTGTGCCGCGTGTGGTGCACCCATCGACGTGCCCGTCGGTGCCTCGCGCGTGACGTGCACCTACTGCCAGACGACGCTCGTCGTCGAAGACCACGCCGTCTCGACCTTTCACGCGCCGCCGAAGCCGCAGGGCACGAAGAGCAAGGCGCCGCCGTTTCCCGAGCCCGACGCGACGCTGCGCAACTGGGCGGTGCCGCGCTTCGAGCTGTCGCTCGTGGAGCAGACCATCGCGGGCGCCGTGCCCGAGGTGTTCGCCGGCTTCGAGCTGCCCGCCGAGCAGTTCGCCTTCGTCTCGATGCGCGTCGTCGACGCCGAAGGCGCGCCGGTGAACGTGCCGCTCGCCCGTGCCTTCGAGGCGCTCAGACAGTCACTCGAGAACGACGCCGACCCCGGCCTCGCCGCCAACCTCGCGCTCGATTCGTTGTGTGAAGGCCCGTTCTCGCAGCGCCTCGAGGTGGCCATCACGCTCTTCGACCCGCTGCGCATGAAGGTGGTGCCGTACTCGGCGGGGTGCCGCGAGGCGCTCATCTGGGCTTCGAGCCAGGAGGGCCGCACCATCGTCGCCCACGGCCATGGCCAGCCGCTCGAGCGCAAGTCGTTGCGCGAGCGCGGCGACCACTTCGAGAACGGCCGTGAGGTGCACCTCGCCGCGAACGACCTCGTGCTGTTCGCGAGCCCGGGGTTTCTCGGGCGCGGCGCGAAGGGCTACGGCGACGGCGTGCGCGCGTTGCTCGACACCACGAATGCGCACCTCGGTGAAGAGCCGCTGCGTGTGGTGACGCTCGCGAAGAACGCCTTCTGGGAGGACTTTCAGAAGAACACCTGGTCGCGACCGGTGCCGTCGGGAGACGTGAAGCTCGTCGCCGTGCGCGCGGTGCTGCCCGAGCTGTCACCGGTGATGCCGCCCGGCCGCGTCGAGACCTTCAAGACGAAGCGCTACGAGGTCGCCCTGCTCACGCAGCCGGGGGAGCGGGTGGCGCTGCTGCCGCTGCACGACGACCGGCACGCCCTCGTGTGGCTGGCTGCGAGCGTGACGGACGCGCAGTGGAAGGCGTTCTGCGACGCGGTGCTCGAGGTGCTCGACCGCCCGGAGCACGGTGACAACGACAACCCCCGCGCGGCCGGCCGGCACGCCCGCTCCACCCTGAGTGCCCCGGCGCCGCTCCTCGTCGCGCACCTGTCAGACCGGTACCAACGCGTGAAGTGGTTTCGGCAGACGTGGCGCCAGCCCATCGCGCTGGGGCCCCGCGGCGTGAAGGCCGACTCGCACCAGGCCTTCGACGAAGGCGGCGAAGCGACGGTGAGCGACTTCCACCGCCTCTTCTTCACCGGCACCCTCTCGTACGACGGAGAACCCCAGACGGCCGACCAGCTCGCCGAGGTGTGGCGCGGGGGCAAGGCGTCGCGGCTGTACGAGGCCTTCGAGCGGCACTGGAAGACGAAGAAGACGGCGCCCGCGCTCGAGCAGCTCTGCCGTGCCGCCATCAGCGATGCGCCCGGCGCGCCCACCGGGGTCGCGCTCATCTCGGGTGTGCCCTGACTCGTTGACTCCGCGCCTGCTTTCCCGTCATCTGCTTCGGCCGTGTCCCCCGACCCCGAACGGTTGCTGCCCGTCGTTCACCGAGACCTCGTCGAGGCGCTCGAGGGTGAGGCGTCTGGTGCTGGCGTCGACTCGGGGGTCTGGGGTGAGAAGGTGTCGCGCGCCATCGCCGCCTCGGTCGAGGGTTGCCCGCGCAAGGTGGGCTACGCCATCGGCGAGCGCTACGCCCAGTCGGTCGTCGGCCGGGCGTTGATGACGAGCCTCGAGCTCATCTCGGCCGAGCGCGTGTGGTCGACGGTGCTGCCCGTCATCAGCTCGCGGCTGCGGCGTGACATTCAGGTGCAGTGGCGGCCCGTCGGCGCGGGCGTGGGTCACCTGGCGGTGACTGGCGCGCGCGCCACACCGCCCGGCGTCACGCTCGGGGTGTTCGACTTCTTCGCCGAACACACCCGGCCACGTTCACGCGTCGAGCTCGTCGACGTCACCGAGCAGCGACTGGTGTTCGAGTTTCGCTGGAGCTGAGCCGCTCACGGCACGCTGCCGCAGTCGAGCCCTCCGCCCATCACGCGCACCTTCACGTCGAGCGTGGTGCCTTCACGCAGGCTGCTCCACCTGCCCTCGTTCACGTCACAGCTCCACGACTCGCCCTTGGGGCCCTTGAACGCGACCGTGTACGTCTCGTGGTGCGCGCCTTCGCGTTCGCTGCCGACGCTCGAGCCGCCACGCAGGCCAGAGAGCGAGGGCCAGGTGGGTGGCTCGCGGAGCGTTCCGTTCGAGGTGACGCTGCGCGACTTTGCCCACTTGTCCACCTTGAACGAGCAGTGGTCAGCGTAGACGGGCTCGTCGCGGTACTTCGGCTTGCACTCCTGCTTGCGCTCGAAGGTGCCGTCGCCGCGGTCGACGTTGCGCGTGCTGCACGTCTCGCCGTCGGGAATCTTGTTGGTCGAGCGCTGCTTCTTGCTGCGTGACACGTCGTACGCGCCCGAGGGCATCGAGTCGCACCACTCGGAGTCGGACACCGGGCCGTACTTCTCGATGTCGATGCTGCGCTCCCAGGTGTGGCCCGAGACGGTGGCCTTCGACGGCTTCGTCCACAGCATCGCGACGCCACCGAAGCCGCAGCAGAGCAGGGCGACGGCGCCGAGCGCGTACGGCCACCACGGCTTCTTCGCGGGCGGTGCAGCGACTGGCGCGGCCGGGGCAGCGTCGACGCTCTGGCCATTCACCTGGTCGGCGAGCCGCTTCACCTGAGCCGTGCCGTCCATCGGGGCGCCGCAGTGCCGGCAGTGCACGGCCTTCGCGCCGTTTGGGGTTGCACAGTGCGCACACGCTTTGTCGGCGCCGTCGAACTCGGTGTTGGCCGCGACCTCCTGGCCGGGCTCGGGGAAGCGGCGGCGCTTCGGGTCTTGTGGCGCACCACACACGGGGCAGAAGCGGTTCGTCTTGCCGAGCAGGTTCTTCGTGTCGCAGCTCGCGCAGTCCCACAGCATCTCGAAGACACCCTGCTTCGGGCCGGCCGGCGCAGTGCCGAGCTTTCCCGCAGTGAGCCGCCACAGCTCGCCGGGGTCGAAGGCCGTGGTGCCGCACTCGGCGCAGAGGTCGAGCTCGATGCCCTTGATGGTGAAGCGCGTGAGCGGCTTGCTGCACGTGGGGCACGAGCGCGGCGTCGCCGTCGGTTTGCCAGCGCCGCGCACCACCGCGTCTTTCAGGTCGCCGAGCGGAATGCCCGCGAGCTGGAACAGCTGCTGGGTGACGGCGCCGTCAGAGAACGTCGTCTTGCACGAGCCACACTCGAGGCCAGCGAGGCCCTTGCCGAAGAGGGAGGGGTTGCTGGTGAGAGGCGCGCCGCAGTTCGGACAGCTGGTGGAGGCCATGTGCGCGAACGATAGCCAAGCGCGCGCAGAAGGAACGGACTTCGTGTGGCCGTTCCCATCGGCCGTTGATGCCTGTCAGGTGAGGGCGGTGACGTGCACCTTCGGCGTCGTGCGCTTCACCGTCGCTTCGACGACGCGGCCCAGGCGCAGCAGCAGGTGCTCTTCGTACGGGCGCCCCATGAGGTGCAGGCCGACGGGCAGGCCGCGCCCATCGAGACCCGCCGGCACCGACAACGCAGGGAAGCCGGTGAGGTTGCCGACCCGAATGAAGCGCATCAGCTGGTCGACGACGGGCAGGTTCGACTCACCGTCGGGCAGCGTGGCCTCGGGAATCGCCGGCGCGGTGCAGGCCGTCGTCGGCGTCACCACCACGTCGCACGTCTTCATCAGCTCGAGCCACTCGCGCGTCAGCTTCTGGCGGTGCCGGAGCGCGTGCACATAGTCGCGCGAGCTGAAGTTGCCGCCGATGGCGAGGTTCGTGCGTGAGTCGAGGGCGAAGCGGCTCGAGTCCTTCAGCACCTCTTCGTGCATGGCCTCCCGCATCTCCGAGAGGATGATGATGGAGTGGCTCCAGAGAATGAGGTTCAGGTCGGGCGGCGGCAGCTCGACGATGGTCGCGCCTGCGTCGGTGAGCGCCTTCAGGCCTTCACGGCAGCGCGCCACCACGTCGGCCTCTGCGTCTTCGAAGTACGGCTGGCAGATGCCCAGGCGCACGCCTTTCAGCGAGCCGTTCGCGTAGTCGGTGAGGTGCAGTGACGGCTGGCGCAGCGAGACCGGGTCGTGTTCGTCGGGTCCGGCGATGAGCGCATACGCAGCAGCGACGTCGGCGACGGTGAGCCCGATGGGGCCGACGTGCCCCACGTTCCAGCAGAGCGGGGGAATGCCGGCTTCGCTGATGCGGCCGAAGGTGGCTTTGAGGCCGACGACGCCGCAGAGCGCCGCGGGAATACGAATCGAACCACCGCCGTCGGCGCCGATGGAGATGGGGCAGAGGCCCGCTGCGACCACCGCCGCCGACGCCGACGACGAGCCACCGGTGATGCGCGTGCGGTCGAAGGGGTTTCGCGCGGGCCCGTAGTGCGGGTTGAGCCCGATGGGGTTGATGCCAATCTCGTTCATGTTCGCTTTGCCGAGAATGAGCGCTCCGGCGGCCTTGAGGCGCGCGGCGACGGCGGAGTCTTTCGCGGCGACCTCGGTGCGAAACTTCGTGCCCAGGGTGGTGACGAAGCCCTCGAGGTCGACCTCGTCTTTGAGCACCACCGGCACGCCATCGAGCGCCGACTTCGGGTTCCCCGCGCGCCACCGGCTCGTCGACGCCTCGGCCTCGGCGAGCACCTGCTCGGGTTTGCGCGAGATGAAGAAGTTCATCTTGTCGTCGCCGCCCTCGAGCTTCGAGAGGGCCTCGTGCAGGCGGCGCACGACGCGTGACGGGTCGCTGGTGTTGCTGCGGTACGCCTCGCGGAAGGCAGCGATGGTCTCGAGCTTGTCACCCGGCACGTTCGCGGCCGCCGAGAGCGCGGCTTCGGCGAGGGCCTTCGGCTCGGTGACGCCGGTGGGCTCGGCGCCGAGCGGCAGCGGTACCTGAATCGGAGACGCGTTGCCCGCGCTCGTCTCACGAAAGCGGCCGACGCCGGAGTCGGTGATGAGCTTGTCGATGAGCACCGGGCCGACGCCGCTCTCGAGGGCGCTGACGAAGGCCTTGAGCGCGAAGCCAGAGACGACGGGAGCTTTGACGGAGTCACGGACGTATCGCATGGCCGCGAACCGTAGCGTTGCTGGCGTGAAATGCAGTCACTTGTCTTCGAGCTGGCGAGCGTGTTGCGCGTGCGGCGAGGCCCAGTCAGGCTCAGGTCATGCGTCTGGCGCCTCTGCTCCTCATGCTGGTGGCCTGCACCCAGCCGCCTGCGAGCCAGTTCGAGATCGTTCGGCCGCTCATGTTGGACCGCTGCGTTCCTTCGTTCTCTGCCAGCTCCGTCTCGAGCGTCGAGGTGCTGCGGGTCGATCAGCCGGTCGTGCTTCAGTACTCGGTGCTCGCCGTGCTCGAGTGCGAGTGGGCCCGGCGTCAGGCCGAGTCCATCTCGGTCGAGCTTTCCGACGACAGCGGCGGGCCCCTCGAGGTCGCGGTGGCGAAGCTGCCAGACGGCCCGAACCGGTTCGCGGTGAGGCTCTCGTTCACCCCGCGCGTGACGGGCAGGCTGCATCTTCGTCTCGCGGCTGAACCCTCCATCGGTGTCTTCACCCAGTCGCTGAGGGTCGTGCGCGTCGCGCCCAGAACGTGGGAGCACCTGTCGGGACGAAGCTGCGACGCGTTGCTCGAGGGGCCCTCGGGCGTACCGATGTGTGTGAACGGCCAGTGGCTCGAGTTCGCTGGCCAGTCAGTGCCGATGAACGGCGTGGCCCCCACCGAGTCGATGGTGTGGGTCGCCGGCAACGACCTCTCGGGGTGGCGAGTCGACGGCGGTCAGGCGGTGAAGGCCGTTTCGATTCCGACCGAGCCTGTCTGGGCGATGGCGGCCCAAGGCCACCGCCTCTGCACCGCGACCGCCAACGTGCTGACCCTCTTCGAGGAAGATGGTGGGCACGCCACCATCACGCTGGCTCCGCCCGACGTCCTCGTGCAGGGGGTGCTCTTCGAGAACGACGACACGCTCATCATCTCTCGCGGCACCCGCCTCGATCGGGTGCCCCTGGCTGCTCTGGGCGGCACGGTGACGGTGCCGATGTCAGAGGGGCAACCCCTCTTCGGTGCGCTCGGGGGCGAAGGGCTGTGGGAGCTCGCTGGTGTTCTCCGACTCCATCGGTTCGACGGCGGCATCGCCGAGACGGCGGGTGGCGATGCCCCGCCTTTCGAGCGCCTGCTGCTGCCCGATCTCGTGCCGCTGGTATCACCGGGTCAGTCGGCAGGGCTCGTCGGTGTTCCTGTGCAAGCGCCTGATGGCGGCATCGCGCTCGACATCATCGAGCCACCTCCCGACACGAGCGTGACCTGGCTGACGAGCCGCTGGGTCTTCGCGCGAGGCCTCTCATCTCGCGAGCTGTGGCGAGCACCGCGCGCGCCGTGAAGGCCCTCGAAGTCGTGGCGGGCCGTGCGAGAGTGCGGCTCGAGTTTTCCTCTCGGGCGTCTCGCCCGGGGGTCGCCTGCAGAGGACGTGATGAGTGACGCCGTTCGTGCCTTGAAGGACAAGGCGAGTGAGTTGATGGCGAAGGGCAGGAGCGAGCTGGCGCTCGAGACGTGGCGCAAGGTGGTGAGCGCCGCGCCCGACGACTTGACCGCGCGGCAGAAGGTGGCCGAGCTGCTCGCGAAGCTGGGTCAGACGTCGGCAGCGGTCGACGCGTACGAAGACCTCGCGAAGCGCTTCGCCGAGAAGGGCCTCTTCTTCAAGGCGTCGGCGACCTGCCGGTTGCTGCTCGGGCTCGACCCACGGCACGAGCGCACGCTCGAGATGCTCGCCTCGCTCTACACGCGCAAGTCGCAGGAGCCGCTGCGCGCGATGAAGGGGCTCACGCCACCTCCACAACAGCCGGTCGCTCCGCTGCCTGGAGCGCCGGCGCCGGTGGCGTTCGAGCTCGACGTACCCATCGTCGAAGGCACCCTCGAGAGCGGGCTGCCCGCGATTCCGCTGTTCTCGTCGCTCTCGGAGGCCGAGCTGAAAGAGATTCTCGCGAGCGCGATGGAGGTGCGCGCGTATGCCGATGGCGAGCAGATCGTTCAGGAAGGTGCGGCGGGCTTGTCGATGTTCGCGCTCGTCGAAGGCGAGGCCGGCGTGTTTCGCGGGTGGGGAACGGCGCAGCCGCGGCAGGTCGCGACGCTGAGCGCAGGCACCATCTTCGGAGAGGTCGCGCTCGGTTCGGGCGCGCGTCGGGTGGCGACGGTGGTGGCGAAGGGCGACGCGGTGGCGCTCGAGTTTCCCCGCGAGGCGATGGCGAACGTGAGCGTTCGGTTCCCCCACGTCGGGGCGCAGCTCGCCCGGTTCTGTCGCGACCGGCTGCTCGACAACGCGCTGCGCGCCAGCCCGCTGTTTCACGCACTCGACGAGGCGGCACAGGGCGCCATCGCGCGCGAGTTCCGGCCGTGCAGCTTCACGAACGGGCAGAAGATCATCACCGAGGGCTTCGAGTCAGACGGCGTCCACATGGTGCTGCGCGGCGCCTGTCACGTGCTCCACAGCAGCGGCAAGCGGTACCCCGACCTGCGTGAGGGCGACCTCTTCGGTGAGGTCTCGGCGCTGACGAAGGGCGAGGCGACGGCGTCGGTCGTGGCGGCGGGGCAGGTGCTGACGCTGCGCCTGCCGACGGCCGAGCTCGAACGGTTGGTGGCCTCGAACGCCCAGGTTGGCGCGGCAGTGAAGGCGCTCGCGAAAGAGCGGCTCGAACGCACCGCACAGTTCGATCAGGTGTTGCGCGACGAGGCGTTGCCCGATCGCCGGGTGTGAGGTGGTGACGGGTCGCGAGCCCGGCAGCGGCGGGACCAGTCTGGTCGGTCGGTTCGTGCCGGCGCCGGACTCGCACGACCGTGAGAGACTGCCGCGCGATGCGCCCCATCGAGGCCGAGCTGCTCGCGAAAGACGACCTGTACCAACGCGTGGTGGTCGACCGCCTGATGGCGGCGCGGGAGTCGGTCGTCATCGCCACCGCGAACGTGAAGGCGATGATGGTCGAGGTCGACGGCGCCTTCCGGCCCATCGCCGACGTCTTCGCGAAGCTGGCGAAGCGCGGCGTCTCGGTGCGCGTGCTGCACGCCGAGCTGCCATCGCGCCCATTCCGCGCGGCTTTCGACAAACACGAGAAGCTGATTCGTGACGGTGGAGCCGGCGGCGCGCGCATGGAGCTCAAGCTGTGCCCGCGCGTGCACTTCAAGGCCGTGCTCGTCGACGGCGCGTGGCTGTACCTGGGCAGCGCGAACCTCACCGGCGCTGGCCTCGGCGCGAAACACGGCGACGCGCGCAACTTCGAGCTCGGGCTGGTGACCGAAGACTTCGACACCATCGACCGCGTCACGGCGCTCTTCGAGTCGGTGTGGGGCGGCGCCGAGTGCAAGGCGTGCCGGTACTTCGACGACTGCCCCGACCCCATCGGCGCGGGCCCACCGAAGAAGAAGCGCAGCCGGGCCCGTGGCGGCTCGACGGGTATCGTGCTGGGCCGCTCCCGCCGCTTTGGACTGAACCGATGATCGACGCCCTCATTCTCGACCTCGGCAACGTGCTCGCGTTCCACGACAACGAGAAGTTGTTCGCCGAGATGGCGCGCGTGTTCGGCTCGTCGCGAGAGGCGATGCGGCAACGGCTCGACGGTGGGCTCTGGCACGAGGTGAACACCGGCCGGCTGCCGGGCGACGCCTTGCGCCGCGAGCTGATCGCGCGGCTGGGCCACGAGGTGTCACCGGTCGAATGGTTCAACCTGTGGAACTGCCACTTCACGGTGCACGACTCCATGGTGCGCGAGACCGAGCGCCTGGTCGGGCGCATTCGCCTCGTGTTGCTCTCGAACACGCACGACCAGCACATCGAGTACCTGCGGCCGCTGCTGCCGGTGCTGTCGCGCTTCGACGGGCTCGTGCTCTCGTACGAGGTCGGCCACATGAAGCCCGATCGTGAGATCTACGAGCGCGCGCTCGAGGTGGCCCAGGTGCCTGCGAGTCGGGCGGCGTTCTTCGATGACGTGCAGCGCTATGCAGATGCAGCGACGGCGCTGGGCCTGCACGGCCGACTGTTCACGACGACCGAGGCGTTTCGCGAGCAGCTGCGCGCGCTGAGGCCCGACCTCGTCGACTGACGGTTCGCTGGCGCGCGCGAGCGACGTTGCGGCACGCGCTGCGATCCGACGTCGTCGAGCATGTCGCGACACCAGAGGTTCCGAGCCGCGGCCCCTTCTGCGCGTGCACGGAGTTCGACGCGAGGCCGTGGCAGTCACCCAGGCCCGACGGCGGCCTACTTCGGCATTTCGCCAGCGACTGGCACGTCGACGATGTCGAGCCGGTTCTCGAGCGTGCGCTCGAGCCAGATGACCTGCGCCTTCTCGGTGAGCCCCTTGAGCAGCTGCACGCGCCGCCCGTCTCGCAACATCGCGTTGAGCGAGTACTGCACGGTCGTGCCGTTGCGGCCGCGGTTGATGCGCTCCTCGGCGTAGAGCTGCGCGAGATCGGCCTTCTTCCACGCGCCCGAGCCTGGCCACGGCAGCGGCCCGTGTTTGATGGTGAGCACGCCCTGCTCGAGCGACACGCGTGTGGAGTTCACGAAGCCCGTCAGCGACAGGTACGCGATGCCGATGCCGACGGCCGCGTGCAGCGAGCCGAACAGCGCCATGATCGCTTCACCCTGGAAGATGGCGATGCCGAACCACATCACCATGAAGCCGTTCCAGAAGAGGGCGAAGGCGGCCGTGAAGAGGTGCACCGGTGAGAACCAGCGCCACGTCACGTCGAGACGGCCCGGCTCCTGGCTGACCTTGAACTTCTCGGGCAACGGCAGCGCGGCGGGTGGCGGCTTCGTCAAGGCGTCGATTCGCGCCTCGTCGGCGGCCGCGCGCGTTCGCAGGTCCATCACCTCGCCGCAGGCGTGACAGCTCGCGATGCCGAGTGACCGGTCGATGTCGGCTGCGCGGTACGACGCACCACACGAAGGGCACGCGAGAGGGCTCACGCACGCATTGTACGTGTCGACGTGAACCCGGGCCCTCGAAAAGACGACGGCCGCGGCTCCAGCGAAGGAACCGCGGCCGCGAGGCTGCGTCTTCAGCGCATCACTTCAACGCGTAGTCGATGGCGTAGTCGCCCTTCGCGCTCGTCGGCGGGTCCCAGCCCTTGCCGTTGAGGTTGTTGTCCTTCAACACGCGCTGCACCTCGGCGCCGCGGGCGGCCGACAGGTCTTGCTGCGCCTTCTTCACCATCGTCCACACCTCTTCGGCGATGGAGAGGTCGTCGACGAGCGACGCGTGGCCGTTGACGGGCTGGCCGACGTTGGCGCCTGCGAACGGCTTGAAGTCGAGCGTCTTGAGCAGCTCGGGCGAGAGCGGAATCTCGCTCTTGGTGTCGGCGGCGTACTGCGCGACCTCGGTGAGGAACACGTTGAGCTCGCTCTCTCCCTGGTTCGCCTGCTGGCGGTACCAGCTCTCGACGGCGGCGCGGTCGGCCACGGTGAGCTGCGGGTTCTTCTTCGCCGCGAAGCCCGTCAGCACGCGAATGGCCTTCTCCTGCTCGTCGAGCGGGCGCAGCACGCGGTTGAAGTCGATGGGCGAGCCCTTCGACTTCGCGAAGGCGTTGAGCTCGTCGATGAACTGCTGCTTCGGAGCGCCCGTCTTCGCCACCTGCGTCGCGAACCACTTCTCGAAGCCCGCCGCGTCACCGGCCGTGAGGCCCGGCGTGCCCTTCGACAACGCGTAGTCCATCATCAGGCCCGCGGCGGCGCCGTTGAGCGCGTACTGCGCGCGGCGAATCGCGCTCGTGTAGCCAGCCTCGGCCTCGAGCTCGATCTGAATGTCGTTCGAGAGCATCGCGCCCGTCATCTTCGAGCCGTCGAGCGGCTTGCGGCTCACCCGGTCCTGGAAGGAGAGGCCCTGGCCCGTCTTCGCGTCGTAGAACTCGGTGTAGTCCATCGAGCCGATGATGAAGTTCCACGACTGCGGGTTGATGTTGAGCGCCTCCTGCCGGTAGTTGTTGAACCACACGGCCTGGCCCCAGCCACCCGCGCCTTCGACCATGCGGTG
>JAEUJR010001187.1 GCA_016793585.1 Archangium sp. | reverse complement strand
GACACCGAGAGGCCGACGTTGATGGCCGGGCGAACGCCGGCGAAGAACAGGTCGGTCTCGAGGAAGATCTGGCCGTCGGTGATGCTGATGACGTTCGTGGGAATGTACGCCGACACGTCGCCGGCCTGCGTCTCGATGATGGGCAGGGCGGTGAGCGAACCGGCGCCTTCGGCGTCCGACAGCTTGGCGGCGCGCTCGAGCAGGCGGGAGTGGATGTAGAAGACGTCGCCCGGGTACGCCTCACGACCAGGCGGGCGGCGGAGCAGCAGCGAGAGCTGGCGGTACGCGACGGCCTGCTTCGAGAGGTCGTCGTAGATGATGACCGCGTGCATCTTGTTGTCGCGGAAGTACTCGCCGATGGCGCAGCCGGTGTACGGCGCGAAGAACTGCATCGGGGCGGGGTCGGCCGCGCTGGCGGCGACGACGACCGTGTACTCGAGCGCGCCGTAGCGGGCGAGCTTGTCGACGACCTGCGCGACCGTCGACTGCTTCTGGCCGATGGCGACGTAGATGCAGAAGACGTTCTGGCCCTTCTGGTTGATGATCGCGTCGATGGCGACGGCCGTCTTGCCCGTCTGGCGGTCACCGATGATCAGCTCGCGCTGGCCGCGGCCCACGGGAACGAGCGCGTCGAGGGCCTTGATGCCCGTCTGCATGGGCTCGTGCACGCCCTTGCGCTTGACGATGCCGGGCGCCTTCAGCTCGATGCGGCGCATGTCGGTCGACTGAATCGGGCCCTTGCCGTCGATGGGGTTGCCGAGCGCGTCGACGACGCGGCCGAGCAGCGCCTTGCCGACGGGGATCTGGGCGATCTGGCCGGTGCGCTTGACGGTGTCTCCTTCACGAATCGCCTTGAAGTCACCCATGATGGCGACGCCGACGTTGTCTTCCTCGAGGTTCATCACGAGGCCGCGGGTGCCGTTGGGGAACTCGACGAGCTCGCCCGACTGCGCGGAGTCGAGGCCGTGAACGCGAGCGATGCCGTCACCGACGGCGAGAATGGTGCCGGTCTCGGCAACCGTCATCTGCTTGCCGTAGTCCTGAATCTGCTCCTTGAGGATGCGGCTGATTTCGTCGGCGCGGATCTGCATGGTGTCGAGGCTTCCTGAAGGCGAGTGGAGACGCGCGCGCCGTACCATGGGCCAACGCGGCATGTCAGGTGTTTTTCACTGTCGCGCCCAGAAGCATTGCTTCACGGGTTTTCAGTTCGACTTCCCCGTGCAGTGGCTCAGGCGGGCAGGGCCAACGACACCAGCTTCCACCCGCGGCGATCGGCGATGGCGCGATCAGCAGCAGAGGCTTCGCCGTTGACCACGAGCAGCCCGGTCGGGGCTGCGGGCACCCAATTCATCAGCCGCTCGACATGACCGCTGCGGGCGCAGACGACGTCGGGGCCAAGGCGGTGCAGCTCTTCGTCAGAGAGGCCGACGTGCAGCTCGGCGCCGAGCGACAGGCCCAGCCACGCGGCGCAGAGGCCAGAGGGCTCCCACCACGGAGCCTCCGAGACGAGGCGCGCGCCGGCCCGAACGTGTTGCCGTTCAGTGAGCTGCGTGGTGACGCCGTCGAGGGCATCGAGTGTCCACGTGCGGCCTTCGCGCAGGCTGACGGCGCCGGGGCCCTGGAGCCGCGGCGGTGCCTCGGTCGCCATCGTGAAGTTGCCGCTCTCGTCGACGAGCGCCCTCAGGCCGACGCCGGGCTTCTGACCTGGAGGAATGGGCGCGAAGACGACGCCGCGCATGAGGCACGCGATGAAGGTCTGCGCCCAGCGAATGCCCGGAGGCAGGGCGCAGCCGAAACGGTCGCCACTGACCAGGCCCATCGACGACAACGACGAGGCGATGCGCTCTGCACCGCTCCACAGCGACATCGCGGGAGCGACATGATCAGCCGCGCCGGCGAAGTGCTCGACGACGGTCGGGCTCACGCCGCGAGGCCACGAGGCGTGGAAGCGGTCGAGGGCGCTCATGCAGCCGCTTTCACGATGCGCTGTTGGGGCGCGGGCTCGTGCCCGACGAGCGGCCCGACGAGGTCGATGAGGTGCCCGAGGAAGGCGCGGCGGCAGACGAGCTCTTCGTCGATGTGGCCCTGCGTGAGCCAGCCGGCGGCCACGCCCGAGTGCACGGCGCGAAACTCGCGGCGCACCGACTCGAGCGCTTCGCGATAACCGGCGAGGCCGGCGTGCGCGGGGTGAACGATGCGCTCGATCATCGAGTGCGCCCACGCATCGAACGAGCGGCGCTGATCATCCGAGAGCTCGGCGTGGTGCGAGAGCCGCTCGAGCACGGGCTCGAGACGAGCCGCGTTCAGCTGCTCCGACAGTCTTTCGGTTTCGCCAGCCATGTGTGACTCCACGGGGCGGGGAGGGACCGCCCAACGAATGGTCGTCACTGCAAGGTGGGATCCACGCGCAACCCACGCTGTGATGGTGGGCCTTCACGGGTCGGGAAATCGGTGCGGGTCGCTCACCACCCGCGCGGGCTCACTCTTCGCCGGCGAGGGCTCCACCGAGGCCCTGCATCACGTTCTCGAGCTGCTTCGCCTGCTTCTCGACGTGCTTCTTCTGCTCGGCGCGCTGCTTCTCGATTTTCTCTTTCTCGTCCTTCTCTTCTTCCTGCTTCTTGCGCAGCGCCTCTTCGCGTTCGGCGAGCTCGGCTTCTTTGCGACGAAGCGCTTCTTCTTTGGCCGAGAGGTCTTTCGACTTCGCGTCGGGTGAAGCGCCGTCGCACGAGGCGGGGTCGTCGGCGCAGCGCAGCTTCAGATCTTCGGCGCGCGCTTCGGCGTCGAGCTCGGCCTGCGTCTTCGCAGCGACCGACTTCGCGGCGCGGTTCGACTTGATCACCTTCACGTCTTTGGTGGCGGGCTTCTGGGGCGCTTGAGCCAGCACGGCGGCGAGGGCGAGCGGGAGCAACATGACGTCACCGTAGCGAGGCCCGTGGCGCGGAGCGAGTCGGTCAGGTGGACGTGACCTTCAGAGTGACACCGTGAAGCGGGCGTCGAGCGCGCTCGCGAGCGTCGAAGGCAGGCTGGCCGATCGGGGCAGGGTGACTTCGCGCAGGCGCCACGAGGCAGGGAGCGCGAGGAGCAGCTCGGCGAGTCGGGCGACATGTGCGGCCGGCCAGAGCTGCTCGTCATAGTTGCCGACCGCGAGGCGTTCGAGCTGCATCAGGTGCTGCGACGAGAGCAGCGCCTCGAGGCCTTCGAGGCCGATGTTCGCATTGTGGGTGTGCAGCACGCGCAGCGCCCGCGAGTTCGAAGACGCGGCGATGGCGCGCGCGGTGACGTCGGTGAGCCGGGCGCCGGTGATGGAGAGGTGCTCCAGCTTCACGACCGAGTCTGGTTGGAAGAAGGGCGTCACGGCGGCGTCGGTGACGTGGGCCTGTTGCGACGTCTCGAGGTGCTTCAGCGATGGTCGGTGGCGGGCGAGCGCCGTGAAGGCTTCGACGGTCTTCGAAGCAGCGTCGTCGCCATCGAGCGTGCGAAACCGGTACTCCTGAATCGTGCGCAGGGCGTTCAGCGCGGGGTTCGTGGCGAGCGCGCGGTACAGCTCGGCGCTGCCGTGGTTGTAGTGCAGGTGCACCGCTTCGAGCTTCGGCGCCACGAGCGCTCCGAACAGCGCGTGCCAATCGCGCGGAGACTCACCACAGAAGTCGAGCGCCAGGCGTCGCAGGTTGCCGAACCGTGTGCCCTTCGCGAGGGCGGCGAGCGCGCGGCGTGGCTGTGCGTCGGGGTTCAGCTGTGCGAGCTCGAGGCCGCGAACACGCTCCACCGCCGCAGCCGCTCCGACCCGCTCGAGCTCGCGCTCGGTGAACTTCGGGTTGTCGACGCGCCAGGTGCGAATCGGCTCGGCCGAGAACAGCGCGTCTCCGTGTTTGAGGAAGGCCGCGACCGTCAGGGTGACGCGATCGACGAAGCCGCGGTCGAACGAGGTCTGCGTGGTGAATGGAGCCGCCGGCCCCGCGAGGGTCGTCCAGTTCGCCGAGAGGATTTCGGCGACGCGCTGCCGCGACGCGGGCGAGGGCTTCGCGCACTGCAGGCGAATGAGCTCGCCCCGTACGTCGCCCCGCTCCATCAACCAGTCGGCGTAGACGAGCCGCGGTTCGTCGGCGTCGGGGTCGGCGATGATGGCCGCGCGCAGCGTCGCTTCGGCGTCGGCACCTGCCACCGCTTCGACGGGCCGCGCGTTCAAGGTGAGCGTGGTTCCCGAGGTCTTTCGCGCCCAGGCGTTCAGCCGTTCACGGTTCTTCTCGAGCGTTCGCGACCACGGCTCGAGCTCGGGCCACGCGTCGGTGAGCGAGCGCGCGTACGTCTTCGCGACGCCGATGGTGACCTTCGTGGTGCCCGCATCGCTCCAGCGAACGAAGAGGTGATGCACGACCGTTCTTCGCTGCTCGTGGCGCTCGTAGAGCAGATCGTCGGTCGCCTGCGCGAAGCGCGAGAGCAGCGAGAGCACGACGCCCAGCCCGCGGGCCTCGTCGTCATGTTCCTTCGCGAGCCGCCGCAGGATCGAGACGTGATGCGAAGGCAGCTCGACGCCGAACGAACGCTCGACCTCTTCGCGTGCGCCGGGAGCGCCCTGAAGCAACCGTGTCGCGAGCGTGCTCGTGTCGATCGTCGGCACGACGTCAGCGTTGCATCTTCACCGGGTGAGCTGAACGATCGACTGCTCGACGGCGCTCAGCAGCAGCTCGGCCTCGGCGACGGTGAGCGACAGCGGCGGCATGAGCACGATGACGTTGCTGAGGGGGCGAACCCAGACGCCGTGCCTTCGCGCTTCGAGACAGACCTTGAAGCCCAGGCGTTCGTCGAACGCGTACTCCTGCTTCGTGGCGCGGTCCTTCACGAGCTCGATGCCGACCATCATGCCGCGGCGGCGCACGTCGCCCACGTGAGGCAGCTGCGCGATTCGTGACAAACCGCGGTCGAGGGTCTGCATCACGGGCTTGATGCGCTCGAGGGTGGCGTCGCGTTCGAAGAGCTCCAGCGACGCGATGGCTGCGGCGCAGGCGAGTGGATTTCCCGTGTACGTGTGGCCGTGGAAGAACGTCTTCGCCTCACCGAACGAGCCGAGGAACGCCTGGTACACGCGCTCGGTGGCCATGGTCGCGGCGAGCGGCAGGTAGCCGCCGGTGAGGCCCTTCGCGAGACAGAGGAAGTCGGGGCGCACGTCTTCCTGCTCGACGGCGAACATCGTTCCGGTTCGGCCGAAGCCCGTCGCGACCTCGTCACAGATGAGCAGCACGTCGTACTTGCGGCAGAGCGTCTCGAGGCCTTTGAGATAGCCCTTCGGCTGCATCAGCATTCCAGCCGCGCCCTGCACGAGCGGCTCGACGACGAGGCCTGCGAGCGTTTCGTGCTTTTCGCGCAGCACCTTCTCGGCCGCGGCGAGCGACTCGGCCAACACGTCGGAGCCGTTCCAGCGATACGCGTGCGGCGTCGGAATGCGCTCGACGGGGAAGAGCAGGTTGCGGAAGCGCTCGTGGAACAAGTCCATGCCGCCGACCGAGACCGAGCCGATGGTGTCTCCGTGGTACGCCTCGGCGAGCGCGACGAAGCGTTGCTTCTTCGGCCGGCCCGCGAGCTGCCAGTACTGGTACGCCATCTTCACCGCGACCTCGACGGCGGTGCTGCCGGAGTCGGAATAGAAGACGCGGTTCAAGCCTTCGGGCGCGATGGCGACGAGCTTCTTCGCGAGCTCGATGCTGGGCACCGAGGCGAGCCCGAGCAGCGTGGAGTGCGCGACCTTGTCGAGCTGCGCCTTCACTGCGGCGTCGAGCTCCACGCGGCGGTGGCCGTGCACGGTGACC
>JAEUJR010001185.1 GCA_016793585.1 Archangium sp. | reverse complement strand
CCGAGAATGAACGTCACCAGGTAGAAGAAGCCGATGAGGCCGGTCGCGTACACGACGCTGGTGCGGGCCGTCTTCGCGTCACGCACCGTGTAGAAGCGCATCAAGATGTGCGGCAGGCCCGCCGTGCCGAACATGAGCGCGAGGCCGAGCGACACGGCCTCGACCGGGCTCGAGACCAGCTTGCCCGGAGCGAGCACCTCGGCGCCGTACTGATCCGCCGCGGCTGAGAAGAGCGCGAGCGGGTTGAAGCCGAACTTCGAGAGCGCCATCAGCGCGAGCAGGGTGGCCCCCGAGAGCAGCAGCACCGCCTTGACGATCTGCACCCAGGTGGTGGCGATCATTCCGCCGAAGAGCACGTAGAGCAGCATCACCACGCCGACCGCGCCGACGGCCGCTTCGTACGGAATGCCGAACATCATGCGCACGAGGTTGCCGGCGCCGACCATCTGCGCGATCAAATAGAAGCTGATCACCGTGAGCGTGCTGAAGGCCGCCGCGATGCGCACCGGCTTCTGCTGGAGCCGGGCCGTCAACACGTCGGCGAAGGTGAACTTGCCCAGGTTGCGCAGCGGCTCGGCGATGAGGAACGTCACCACTGGCCAGCCGACGAGCCAGCCCACCGAGTAGATGAGCCCGTCGAAACCCGACGTCGCCACCAGGCCCGCGATGCCGAGGAAGCTGGCGGCGCTCATGTAGTCGCCTGCGAGCGCGAAGCCGTTCTGTACGGCCGTGACGTTGCCGCCCGCGGTGAGGAACTCGCTCGCCGTCTTCGTCTTGCGCGCGGCCCAGTACGTGATGCCCATCGTCACGCTGACGAACGCGAAGAAGAAGAGAATCGAGGTGAGGTTCGGCTCACCGAGCGACGTCGCGAGCAGCGGGCTCACTGCTCACCTCGCGCGACCTGGTCGAGCGCCGGGTCGTACACGCGGTTGGCCCACCAGGCGTAGAAGGCCGTGAGGCCGAACGCCGTGAGAATGACGCCGGCGCCGAGCACGATGCCGACGGACAACCCCTTCGTGATGAGCGTGCCCAGCGCCTGCTTGTCGAAGGCGATGCCCAGAACGAACGCGAAGTACGTCACCAGCATCGCCAGCGAGAGGACGATGGCCATGCGCCACCGCATCGCCGCCACGGCACGCACCGCGGTCGTCGACTCGTTCGAAGGCCTGGCCGTCGTGACCGCGGGCACCGCGAGCTGTGGGGTCATTTGGCGGCTCCTTTGGCAGCGCGGGCCTTCTCGGCGAGCGCCGCCTGGCGTTTCGCCGCTTCGTCGGCGACGACGATGAGCTGCTCGATGACGTGCGGCTCGGCGAGCGTCGAGGTGTCGCCGAAGTCGTCACGCTGCCCTTCCGAGATCTTCCGCAGCAGCCGGCGCATGATCTTGCCCGAGCGCGTCTTGGGCAGCGCAGGCACGACGTGAATGACGTCAGGCGTGGCGATGGGGCCGATGACGTGGCGCACCTGCTCCTTGAGCGCGCCAGCGAGCTGCAGCGGGTCCCACGCCTCGGTGCCCTGGCGCAGCACGACCCATGCGCAGATGCCCTGGCCCTTGAGGTCGTGGGGAATGCCGATGACCGCGGACTCGGCGACGGCGTCGTGCGCCACCAGCGCGCTCTCGACCTCGGCCGTACCGATGCGGTGCCCCGAGACGTTCAGCACGTCGTCGACGCGGCCAGTAATCCAGTAGTAGCCGTCTTCGTCGCGCGTGCAGCCGTCGCCCGTGAAGTAGAGGCCTGGAAAGCGCGAGTAGTACGTCTCGCGGAAGCGGCGGTGATCGCCGTAGAGCGTGCGCGCCTGGCCGGGCCACGGCGTCGCGAGGCAGAGGTTGCCCTTCACGCCGTTGCCCTGGAGCAGCTTGCCCTCGTCGTCCACCAGCACGGGCTCGATGCCATAGAAGGGCAGCGTCGCAGAGCCGGGCTTCGGCGGCGTCACGCCAGGAAGCGGCGAGATGAGCACGCCGCCCGTCTCGGTCTGCCACCAGGTGTCGACGATGGGGCAGCGGCCTTCACCGACGACCTCGTGGTACCACTTCCACACCTCGGGGTTGATGGGCTCTCCGACGGTGCCGAGCAGGCGCAGGCTCTTGCGTGACGACTTCTTCACCGGCCCGTCGCCTTCCCGCATGAGCGCCCGGAGCGCAGTCGGTGAGGTGTAGATGTTGGTGCACTTCAGGTCGTCGACGACGTTCCAGAAGCGCGAGAAGTCGGGGTAGTTCGGAATGCTCTCGAAGAGCACCGAGGTCGCGCCGATCGAGAGCGGGCCGTAGACGATGTACGTGTGGCCCGTCACCCAGCCGAGGTCGGCGGTGCAGAAGTGCAGGTCGTCGTCGCGAATGTCGAAGACGTGCTCGAACGTCATCGACGCGTAGAGCAGGTACCCCGCCGAGGTGTGCAGCACGCCCTTGGGTTTTCCGGTGCTGCCCGACGTGTAGAGAATGAAGAGCGGGTCTTCCGACGCCATCCACTCCACGGGGCAGGTCGAGCGCTGCTTCGCCGTCTCTTCTTCGAGCCAGAGGTCGCGGCCGGCCTGCATCTCGGTCTCGGCGTCAGTGCGGCGAACGACGAGCACCTTCTCGACGACCGACAGACCGTTGATGGCCTCGTCGACGACGGACTTGAGCGGAATGCGCTTGCTGCCACGCAGCCCTTCGTTGGCGGTGATGACGACCTTCGCGCCAGCGTCGAGCACGCGGTCTCTCAAGGCGTCGGCCGAGAAGCCGGCGAAGACGACCGAATGCACCGCACCGATTCGGGCGCAGGCGAGCATCGAGTACGCGAGCTCGGGCACCATGGGCAGGTACAGACAGACGCGGTCGCCCTTCTGAACGCCCTGCGCCTTGAGCACGTTCGCGATGCGGCCGACGTGGTGTTTGAGCTGCCGGTAGGTGACGCGCTCGTACTCGCCGGGCTCGTTCTTCGCCCAGATGAAGGCCACCTTGTTCGGCGTCTTCGCGGCGTGGCGGTCGACGCAGTTGAAGGCGACGTTGAGGCGGCCGCCGCCGAACCACGAGAAGTCGACCTCTTCGAGATCGACGTCGAGCGTCGACTCGGGCGGGTGGAACCACGTCAGGCGCTCGGCGGCCTCTTTTGCCCAGAAGGCCTGCGGGTCTCGAAGGCTCTCGGCGTACTTCGAGCGGTAGGCCTCCATCGTCTTCGCGTGTGCGTCGGCAGCCATCGGTGAAACCCCCAATGCGTGAGTGGAGCCCGCAGACCTATCGCAACGAGCGCGCCACGAACGTGACACGGCGACGACGCTGCGCGGCATGTGCACGCAGGTGTGGAGATTGGTTCGATTGACGCGCAACGCCGTCGGGCTGCGTCGCGCCTTCGCAGGTTCGCGTCTTCGTTTCGTCGAGGGCGCGTTGTTACGGAGCGAAACGCGGGGAGTGTTACCTTGGGTAACGCGCGGCGCCTCAGTGCAGGTACTGCTTGCCGGGCGGGCGCCGCATCAAGAACCCGACGGCCGAGACTGGCACCTCGCTGAGCGCGAGCGGGAGCCGAACGACCGAGCGCCACCGCGTCATCGCCAGGGCTGCGATGGCGACGACGAGCACCAGCCAGCCCGAGGCACCGAACGCTGAGGAGCGCAGGCCCGGGTCGACGCCGTGAATGACGTAGGGCAGGCCGGCCGCGAGGGTGAGCGTGGTGTTGGTGACGACGACGGGCGCGAGGCTGCCCGAGGCGAGCCGCAACCAACCGTAGAGCGTGCCGAGCAGCGCGCAGGTGACGACGAAGGCCAGCGGCCGCAGCACCGACGAGAACTCGAGCGGGCCCTCGGTCGCGAACAGGAGTACTGGTGCGTACCAGAGCCCCCACACCGCGCCGTGGAGCAGCAGGCCCGGCCAGTGGCCGAAGCGCTCCATGGCCCGCGGAAGAAAGTACCCGCGCCAGCCCAGCTCTTCGGCGAAGGCCTGGAGCCACACGAGCGCGATGGTGCCGAAGAAGGCGAGCATGAGCGCGAGCGCGTTCAGCCCATCGGCGTCGAGTGCCTCGGTCTCTGGGGTCGACGAGCCACTCGCCGCGCCGAGCACGAAGGCCACCACCGCTGCGAGCGCCACGAAGGCGATGGCGCTGACACCACCGACGAAGCTGAAGACGCCGCGCGTCGGTCGCAGGCCCAGGTCGAGCGCGTCGGGTGGGTCGACCCACCGGCGCACCAGCAGCGTCGCGACGAACGGCTGCCAGCCCATGGTGAGTACGTAGAGGAGCGACGTGGTGAACAGCCGCGTGCCGAGGCGCTCGACGGGAACACCGGTGAGGCCGAGTGCGCGCAGCGAGGCGGCGACGGCCCACGTCAGCGAGAAGCTCAACAGCAGAAAGGCGATGAGGCCTGCGTTGGCCCGGGCTCGTTGTTCGCGACTCATGCAGTCCCTCTATCCACGGGCGGGGCGGGGCAGCCCGTGTTTCAGGCGGCGCTCCCACAACGTCTTGCGGCTGATGCCGAGGCGGCGCGCGAGCTCCGTCTCTGACAAGTCATGTTGGTGCTCTTCGACGAAGCGCTTGAAGTACGCCATGAGCGACGCGTCTTCGGCCGACTCCTTCGTGGGCGCAGGCTGGCGCTGCACGTCGTCGAGGCCCAACAGCTCGGCCGTCAGCGCGACGCCGTCACTCAAGATGAGCGCCCGCTCGAGCGCGTTCTCGAGCTCCCGCACGTTGCCCGGCCAGTGGTGCGAGCGCAGCGCCTCGGTCGCCTCGGGCGTGAAGGCGGGAACGGGCCGGCCGAGCTTCTGCGCGTGGCGGGCCACCAGCGCGTCGGCGAGCTCGATGACGTCGTCGCCGCGATCTCGCAGCGCAGGCAGCCGCACCTCGACGACCTTGAGCCGGTAGTAGAGGTCGGAGCGGAAGGTGCCCGCCTCGACCATCTTCGGCAGGTCGCGATGCGTGGCGGCGACGAGGCGAACGTCGGCGCGGCGTGACTGCGTGGCTCCGACGCGCCGTACCTCTCCATCTTGCAGCGTGCGAAGGAGCCGCGACTGCGCCTGCAACGGCAGCTCGCCAATCTCGTCGAGAAACAGCGTGCCGCCGTGGGCTGCCTCGACGAGTCCAGCGTGATCGGTGTTCGCGCCGGTGAAGGCGCCGCGCGCGTAGCCGAACAGCTCCGACTCGATGAGGGTCTCGGGAATGGCGGCGCAGTTCACCGCGACGAACGGGCCCGGCTTGCGCGACGACTGCTGATGCACGGCGCGCGCGATGAGCTCTTTGCCCGTGCCCGACTCGCCGAGAATGAGCACCGTCGCGTCGGTCGGCGCGGCCTTGCGAACGCGGTCGAACGCCGCCTGCATCGGCTCCGAACGGCCGACCATGCCCTCCACCGCCCACGTCGCCTGCGCCTCCCGCGAGAGCGCCGCCACCTGCCGCTTCGTGCGCGAGTCACCGAGGATTCGATCGACGACGATGAGCAGCTCGTCAGGGTCGAAGGGCTTCGAGAGGTAGTCGGCCGCGCCCTGCTTCATCGCGTCGACCGCGCTGCGCACCGAGGCGTACGACGTGATGATCAACACCGGCACGCCTTCGGCCGCGCCGATGAGCTCCGTTCCCAGCCCGCCTGGCAGCCGCAGATCGCTGATGACGAGATCGAAGGCGGTGGGGTTCGCCTCGCGCGCGTCTCGCACGGTGCCCGCCTCGACGACCTCATGGCCGGCGCGGGTCAACAGCCGCTTCATCTCGGCCCGCACGGCGACTTCGTCTTCGACGATGAGGAGGCGCATTCGCGGAGAGCCGCGACCGTAGGCCCGTCACGGCGTACGGGGCAATCGAAGCGTCATCGTCGTTCCGGCTCCCGACTCGCTCTTCACCGAGAGGGTGCCGCCGTGCGCTTGCACGATGGTCCACGCGACCGAGAGCCCCAGCCCCGTGCCCTGCCCGACGTCTTTGGTCGTGAAGAACGGCTCGAAGACATGGGCGGCCACCTCGGGGGCCATGCCGGCGCCTTCGTCGACGACCTCGAGCGTGACGTGGTGCTGGTCGAACGAGGTGCGCACGCGAACCTGCTTGTCGCTCGGCGTCGCGTCGAGGGCGTTGGTGAGCAGGTTGACGACGACCTGCACGAGCTCTTGCAGGTTCGCCGTGGCGGTGGCGTCGGGGCTCGAGAGCTCGAGGGTGACGTCGCGGTTCTTCGACAGCTGCACGAGGCTCGCCGCCTGCGTCGCGATGACGTCGAGCGACACCGGCTGGCGCGCGGTGGTGGTCTGACTGGAGCCGGCGCGCGCGAACGAGACGAGCCCGCGAACGATCTCGTCGATGCGTCGGGCTGCGTCGAGCAACTGACTCAAGCGCTCGGGTGACGCGTCGTGGTCGCGCTCGAGGCCCTGGGTCAGCATCATCACCGCCGCGAGCGGGTTGCCGACCTCGTGCGCGACGCCCGCGGCGAAGCGGCCGATGGTGGCGAGCCGATCTTGATGGCGAACCTGCGCCTCGAGCTGCCGCGTCTGCGAGAGGTCTTCGACGACGACGATGCTGGCGCCTTCGAGGTCGTCGGCGGCGCTCGTACGCGTGACTTGAACCGTGAGCGCCCCGACCCGGTGTTCACCGCTCGCTGCGAGTGCCTGCGAGAGATCGGCCTCGAGCGACGTGCGAAGCCGGCCACGCACCTGCGCCGAAGGAACACCCGTGAGCGCGGCGAGCCGCTCGTTCCACCAGACGACGTCGTCATCGGGCCCGAGCACACAGACGCCGACGGGCAGCGCGCGGAACACGGTCTCGAGCCAGGCGCGCAGCGTCTCTGCCGCGGTCTGGGTCTGGCCCTCACGTGCGTGGGCGACGGCTTCTTCGAGTGACCGAATGCGCTCGGCCAGCGGAACGCCGCGCGCGAACTCCTCACGGGGAGCCACGTTCAACGCGGCCCAGCTCACCATCGGGCCCACCAGCGCCGAGAGGTCGGCTTCGAGCTGCCGCTTGAGCCGCTTCAGCCCGGTCACGCTCGTGTCGGTCTCCTTCAACGACAGCGCCGAGCGAGCCTTCGCGACCTCGAGCGCCGCCGACGCGTGGCCGAGCACGGGCGTGAGACGCTCGACGAAGCCGGCCTGATCGATGGGCAGCGACGCGTCGTCGTCGACCACCTCGCGGCGGCACGCTTCGGCGGCGAGCGACTCCTCCTTCGAGACGGGGCGCAGCCACGAGCCGAGGCCCGCGGCCGCGACGTTGAGGCCCAGCGAGCACCACACCGCCACGCCGAGCCCATCGGCCTCGGGCAGATGCACCAGCGCGACTCCGACGAGCGGCAGCGCCAGCGACACCAGCCACGCCGCAGTGCCGGTGAAGAGCCCCGCGACCACACCCGCGCGACTCAGCTTCGGGAAGAAGAAGACTCCGATGGTGGCGGGCAACGCCTGCGCGACGCCGGCAAAGGCGACGAGCCCGACCTGCGCGAGCGCACCACCACGCGAGATGGCTGCGGGGCTGACCCGCTCGAGCACCACGAAGAGCACGAAGGCGAGGCCGAGCGAGGCGGCGATGACGAGGCGGCGCTCCAACACGAGCTGGCGATACAAATTCTTCGGGGCGCTCCGCAGCGGCGTCACCCAGTGCGTCGCCACCATGTTGCTGAGCGCGAGCGTGCCGACGATCACCATCGCGCTCGAGGCCGACACACCACCGAGCCACGCGAGCGTCGGCACCAGCGGCACCTGCGCCGCGACCGTGAGCACGTAGAGGTCTGCGTTCCCCTCGGGGGCAAGCTGCGTGCCCGCCGCGAGGATGAGCGGGATGGGCAGGTTGAGCAGCAGCAGCACGAGGGGAAAGGCCCACGTCGAGGTCAGGAGCGCGCGCCGGCCCGGCACCCCTTCGGGCGCCTCGGCGAACGCCATGTGGAACTGCCGCGGCAAGAGGAAGGCCGCGACCACCGACAGCAACGTCACCGACACGAAGCCCTGGGTCTCGGGCAGCGGCGGCACCACGAGCGGTGTCCTGGCCGTCGTCACCGCCGTCACGCCGACGACGAGCAACGCGACCACCTTGAACAGCGTCTCCATCGCGACGGCGAGCACCAGGCCCGGGTGCCGTTCTCGGCTGGTGGCGTGCGAGGCGCCGAACAGCGACGCGAAGACCACCATCGCGATGCAGAACGCAGCGCCGCTGAGTACCGGGTCGAGCCCATCGAGCAGCACCGACGCCGTCGTGCCCACGCCACGCACCTGCACGGCGAGGTACGGAATGATCGCCAGCGTCAGCGTGAACGTCACCACCGCGCCGACGGCCTTGCTGCGGTACCGAAACGCCAACAGGTCGGCGAGCGTCGCCAGGCGATGGCGGCGCAGCACCTCGAGCAGGGGCAGCGAGACGACGGGCACCAGCAGCGCCGCCAGCGTCGGCCCGAGTGACACCGCGAGAAAGTCGAGCCCAGACGTGCGGGCGAAGCCGACCGCGCCGAAGTACGTCCAGCTCGTCGCGTAGACGCCGAGCGAGAGGGCATAGACGAGCGGGTGCTCCGAGAGCTGGCGAAACCGGCCGCTCGTCTGGCCCAGCTGCGCGACGCCGAACAACAGCAGCAGCCAGCAGACGATGGCGAGCAGCAGCGTCATGGCCGCTCCTTCGGCCGCACCGACCACCAGCCCAGCGCGAGCAGCAGCGCCCAGACCGCGAACGCGACGAACGCCGAGTCCGTTCGCGCCCACAGCTCTCGCGCCGGAGAAACGAGCAGGGTGACGCCGAGCGCGAAGACGACCAACGAGCGTGTCACGCCGGCCCTCGCATGCTGCGCAGCCTACTTTCGCAGGGCGAAAACTGGATCAGCGCAACAGGCCTGTCACCGTCTGTCACATGAACAAGCGCCTGCTCCCGCGTCTGCGTCGCCGTCTTCAGGTGTGGCTCGGCGATCGCCCGGCCTTCACGAGCGACGTGTCGACGGGCGGCTTCGCCATCGAGCTGATGTCGACGCTGCTCCCGGGCACCATGGTGCATGGCCAGCTGCGCGTCGGTGAGAAGGAGCTGCCCTTCACCGGCACCGTGACCTGGTCGTTCCGCGCCGAGCCGAGGCTGCAGGTGCGGGGCCGCGCGGGCGTTCGCTTCACCGGCATCGACCCGTCGTTCTTCGAGCTGTTCGCCGCGAGGTGATTCACGCGAACGGCGTGGCGCTGTGCTCGTGGCGATCGATGGCCGCGAGGCGCTCCTTCGCGAAGGCCGCGAACACGCCCTGCTCGATGGCGCGCCGCGAGTCGGCCATGAGCGCGTGGTAGTGAAAGAGGTTGTGCATCGAGAGCAGCCGCGCGCCGAGCGGCTCCTTCGCCTTGAACAGGTGGTGCAGGTACGCGCGGCTGAACGTCGTGCAGGTCGTGCACGCGCAGGCTGGGTCGAGTGACACGTCGGCGCGCTGGTTCTCGAGGCGGGTGATGCGCACTCGGCCCGTCGAGGTGAACGCCGTGCCCTGACCCGCGAGCTGCGTGGGAATGATGCAGTCGAACATGTCGACGCCCGCGAGCATCGCCATCAGCAGATCAGGCGGAGTGCCCACGCCCATCAAGTAGCGGGGGCGCTCGGCCGGCAGCAGCTCGGCGGCGAACGCGGTGATGTCTTCACGTTGCGAGCGCGTGTCGCCGACGGCGAGCCCACCGATCGCGAAGCCATCGAAGGCGTGCTGCGTGAGAAAACCCGCCGACTGTCTGCGCAGCTCGGGAATCACGCCGCCCTGCACGATGGCGAACAGCGCCTGGGCCGGGTTGCTCCTCGCCGCGAGGCTGCGCAGGGCCCAGCGGTGCGTTCGCTCCATGGCCGCGCGCGTCGTCGGTTCGTCAGAGGTGGAGTCGATGCACTCGTCGAGCACCATCATGATGTCTGACCCGATGGCGGTCTGAATCTCGATGGCGCGTTCGGGCGAGAGCAGGTGCAGCTGGTTGTCGGTGTAGCCCTTGAAGCGGGCGCCCTTCTCGGTGAGCGTGCGCGCGTTCGGCAGCGAGAAGATCTGGTAGCCGCCCGAGTCCGTCAGCACCGGCCCCGGCCAGCGCATGAAGCCGTGAATGCCGCCGAACTGGCGAAACACGTCGACGCCCGGCCGCAGCATGAGGTGGTACGTGTTGCCGAGCACCACCTGCGCGCCCACGCTCGTGAGGTCGGCCGGCGTGCAGTCGGTCACCGTCGCGCGCGTGCCCACGTCCATGAAGACTGGCGTCTCGACCCGCCCGTGGGCGGTGAGCATCGTGCCGCGCCGCGCGCGTGAGCCGGGGTCGACCGCAATCACTTCGAAGGGCAGCGCCATGCGCGCTCGTACTACCTCGGCTCGCTGCTGACGACCGAGAAGCCCACGCGCTGGTCCGAGGCGCCCGAGAGCGAGTTGCTGCGCACCTGCTGCCACGTGAGCGCGGGCCACTGCAGCGTCCACACGTCGTTGAAGAGCGTCTGCGTCTGGCCGTCGTCGAAGACGCCCGAGACGAGCGTGCGCACGCCGCCGACGGTGAGGCCGACGGCGGAGCGGCGGGCTGGTGGCCTGTTGGTCGCGGTGCGTGAGGTCCACGCGGGGGCGAGCACGTCGAGCTCCCAGAGGTCGTCGAAGTGGGTCGCTCCATCGAGGCCGCCGAAGAGCAGTGGCGGTGAGCTGCCGGTGAAGAAGGTCGAGAACTCGCGCGGCGCGGGGCCGCTCATGAGCACCTGTGTCCACGTCGAGGTCGCCGGGTCGAACACCCAGGTGTCTGGCAGGGTTCCACTCGTGCCTCGGCCACCGTGCACGATGAAGCGCGACGTCGCGTCGTCGAACGTCGCTGCGGCGAAGGCGCGCGCGGGCGGGGTGGTGCCGGTGACGTTCGGCTGGCTCCACGTCGAGGTCGCGGCGTCGAAGACGAAGAGCTCGCCCGAGCGGGTGGTCGAGCTGAACCCCGTGGTGCCCCCGAAGACGAACCAGCGGCGGCGCGCACGGTCCCACCCCGAGGCCTGACCGACGGTGGCCGACGGAGCCGTGCCAGTCGTCGAGAGCCGATTCCACGTCGGCGTCGCGCCGAGCGTGAGGCTCCATACTTGCGGCAGCGCGGGAGGACCGACGACGTTGGTGCCGCCGAAGAGGAGCATGCGCGACTCCATCGCGTCCCACGCGGTCACCTGAAACGCGCGCGCCGAAGGTGTTCCATCGGGCGTGAGCGGAGTCACCGCTGTGAAGAGCCGCTGCCCGAGCTGGAGCCGCTTCACCTCGTTCGTCGCGGGGCTCGTTGGGTCCGGCAGACCGCCGAACACGAAGAGCTCGAGCACACGGCACGTGCCGTCAGCGCACGCCTGATCAGCCGAGCACGCCTGCCCACACCCGTTGCAGTGCATCGCGCTCGTCTTCGTGTCGACCTCGCAGCCGTTGCTCGCGAAGCCGTCGCAGTCGGCCCGACCCGCAGCGCACGTCGCCACGAAGCACTGGCCCGTCGTGCAGCGCGGCGTTCCGTTGGCGACCGTGCAGACCGTGCCGCAGCCGCCGCAGTTCTGCACGTCGCTCGCGCTCACCACCTCGCACCCGTTCGCTGCGCGCCCGTCACAGTTCGAGTACCCCGTGTTGCACGCGCTCACCGCGCACTGGCTCGCGCTGCAGGTCGACGACGCATTGGGCAGCGAGCAGACCGCGCCGCAGGCGCCACAGTGCAGGGCGTCGCTCGTGGTGTTCACCTCGCAGCCGTCGGCCGCCACGCCGTTGCAGTCCGAGAACCCGTCGTTGCACGAGAGCCGGCACGAGCCACCGACGCACGCCGCGAGCGCGTTCTGGGCCGGGCACGCCGCCTCGCACGCACCGCAGTGCCGCGTGTCTTTCTGCAGGTCGATGCACGCGCCGCCGCAGCACGCGAGGCCCGAGACGCAGTCGCTCGTTCGCATGCAGCGTTCGTTCTCGGTTGCCGGCTTTGCACAGGCGACGAACAACAGGAGCAGGGCAGACGCGCGCATGCGACGCCGAATACGTGCCGTCAGCGCCCCGCGTCTACGCCACCATCACGGACCATTTCAGGCACTCCGCGACACGAGGCGCTGAGCAGCTCGGGCCGGTACTCGAAGTGCATCGTGTCGTAGTGCAGCCAGCGCCCGCCCCAGATGAAGCCCTCGGCCTCGAACGCGTCGACGACCACCTGCGGAATCTTGTTCTGCCACTTGAGCGGCTCACCGCGTTTCTGCCAGCGCCAGTAGTGCGCGCGGTCGACGTTGATGTCGATGGCGATGCCGAACGCGTGCGTCGAGAGGTTCTTCGAGCGGGCGATCTTCCTCCAGATGAAGGTGCCGCCGATGTTGGTGAGAAAGGGCCTGAGCTTCGGGTTCTCTTTCACCGCGGGCTCGAGGCGCGCCACCACACGGCGCAGGGGCTCGGCGGCGAGCTCGTGAAACGGGTAGCGCAGGCCGAAGAAGCGCACCTTGCCCAGGTGGTCGAACACCTCGTCGCGGCTCTGGCCATACGTGGTGAGAAAGAGCTGCTCGATGCGCACGCGCCCGGGGTCGTCGATGGCGCCCGCGTCGCTCGCGTCGAGCGTGACGATGGGCCCCGCGACGTACGGCACCTTGTAGATGGACTCGAGGTCGACCACCTCTTCGCCTTCTTCGAAGTCTTCACCGCCATCGAAGGGCGCCGCCTTCACGCTCGCCCGCCAGGGAATGAAGGTGCCGCCGTCGATGACGAAGCCCCAACCACCATCGGCGCGGTGCGTGACTTCGCCGGCGTACCAGGTCGGCAGACACGCGAGGCCCGCGGGAGGGCCGGCGTCGCGGGGCGCGGCAGACAGAACGGTGAGGACGGCGAGCAGCACGAGAACCCCCATCGTCGCCATGAAGCGCGCTCACGTCGAGTTCATGCCAAGACGTCGTTCGTGCCGGCCTGGGTTCCCAACGCCATTTCGATGTTGCGGGTGCTGCTGGTGCCCGTGTGGCTGGTGCTGGCCGTTCAGGCGCGCGCCGTCGCCTTGTCCGACTCGGCGGTCGACCGAACCGCGCTGCTCGGTGTCTTGCTGGCGCTCGGCGTGTCGGACCTGCTCGACGGAGCCATCGCGCGTCACTTCAAGCTGACGAGCAACTTCGGCGCGACGCTCGACGCGGTGGCCGACAAGCTGGCGCAGGTCGCGACGGTGACGTTCCTCGTGGCGTACGGAGAGCCTGGCTTCACGCCGCTGCCGTGGTGGTTGTGGGCCACGCTCGTGCTGCGCGACGGCGCGCTGCTCATCGGCTTCTGGCTCGTGTACCGGAAGCACCGCGTCGTGCACGTCGAGCACCGGTGGCACGGCAAGGCCTCGAGCCTGGTGCTGTTCGCCGTCATCGTCGGTGGCACGGCCGCGTGGCCTGCGAACGTCGTGCAGGGCGGGGCGCTGCTCTCGCTGGCGCTCATCGTGCCCGGCAGCATCGCGTACGTGCGTGAAGGCCTTCGCCAGCTGCGCGCGCCTGGCGGCGGGTGAAGCGCCACTCGAAGCCGAGCCCGTTGACGGGAATCGCGTTGCGCACCGGGCGCGACTTGATGACGACCTCGTCGCGCTTGACGTGCAACGCCGACTGACCCGCGGCCAGCAGCGTGAGCGCCACCGCGAGGCGTTGCTGCGACCCTGACAGCAGCACGGCGCCGCTCAAGTCGCGTTCGGTCTTCTCGATCTCGAGCCCTCCGTGGAAGTGCAGCAGCAGGCGGAGCACTTCGTTGCCCTTCTCGAAGACGAGCGTCGCCAGAGCCTGCCTTCGTCGATGGCGACGTCGTGCGAAGCCGTGAAGGCCACGGTTTCAGTCTTCAGGTCGACACGCTCGGGGGAGCGCGGCCAGCACCAGCAGCCACCACATGGCCAAAACCATCCCTCTTTCTTCTTCCGCCTGCGACGTTGTCGGGGCAAGTGGGCGGGGCATGACGCTCGCCATCGACGACAAGACGCGCTCCGCGCTCGGCCCCTACGGTTTCGACGAGGCCCTGCTGCAGCAGTTCGTTCAGAAGCTGACCAGCACGCAGGGCAACGCCGTGCGTGGAACGGTCGCTCCGCCTGATCCAGGAGACGTCACCGTGTTGCCGAAGCCGGGCACCCCCGAGCGCGAGGCGCTGATCAAGAAGGGCATGCAGGCCATTCGTTCTGGCTTCGTCGGCGCGGTGGTGCTCGCCGGCGGCATGGCGACCCGCTTCGGTGGCGTCGTGAAGGCGGTCGTGCCCGTGCTCGGTGACAAGACCTTCCTCGAGCTCAAGCACGACGACGTGGCGCGTGTGGCTCGCAAGGCCGGCCGCGCAGTGCCGATGTTCGTGATGAGCAGCTTCGCCACGCACGAGCGCATCAAGCAGCACGTCGACGAGAAGCGCCTCGTC
>JAEUJR010001075.1 GCA_016793585.1 Archangium sp. | reverse complement strand
CCTTCGTGAGCTGACCGTCGTCGGCCTGGAAGACGGGGCACTTTCCGCCGGCGGCCTTCTTCACGTCGAGAACGAGCGCGCCGCTGTCGATTTCGCCTTCGCCCGTCGCGTCCCACGCGGCGAACGGAATGACGCTGGGCTGCTCGTCGCGCAGGTCGTCGATGTTGCCGAACGAGAAGTCTTCACCCACGCCGAAGTCGGGCACGCCGAAGATGGAGGCGCCGACGAGGAAGCGGACGTGGAAGGTGTCGCGACCGTCCTGCACGAGCGGGCAGAACTGGTTGTCGTACTGCTCGAACTGGCGCTCCTTCAGAAAGCGCGCGTACTCGACGGGCAGCTTCACGCCGTAGAGCGCTTCGGTCTCTTTCACCGGGTCGGCCGCGGGCGCGCTGCCGTCGTACTCGTCCGGCAAGGAGTCGTCGGCCTGCGGCGCGACGGGGGCCGCTCTCGGGGCAGGCCGCGCTGGTGGTGGAGGCGGCGCCTTCTTGCCCGGCACGTGCGCGGGCACCGCGGCGGTCGACTCTTCGGCTTCGCCCTCTGCTTCCTTCATGCGCTTCTGAAAGTCGGCGAACGTCTCGTCACCCATCATCGTCATCGACTCGTGGCCGATGAACTGTTCGCGCGCGGGGGCGGGGCGGGCAGGAGCGGGAGGAGGGCGGGCAGGGGCTGCGGGCTTCTTCTTGCGTGGGTCGTCCGTCACGCGCTGACGAGATACCCAAACGTCACGGCGCGCAACGCGTTTTCCGGAGCGCGTGATTGCTGCGCATCGAAGCCGTTGACTACAACGACCCGGTGCGCGTCGCGGTGGCCCAGCTCGACTTCGCCTTCGCTCGCCAGACCTGGCAGCGCCCGGCCGCGGTTCATCAGCCTCGATTGTGGCTGCGTCTCACGTGGCTGATGCTGTCGGTGCTGCTCGGCGCCTGTCGCTCCCGCGAGGTGGCCGCGCTCGACGCCTTCCCTTCGCCGACGGTGTCGACGAACCCGGCCGCGGGGCCCGCGCCGTTGAGGCGGTTGACGCGCCGGCAGTACGAGAACGTGTTGGCCGACGTGTTCGGCTTCGCCGTGCCCGGCCAGGAGTCGCTGCCAGACGACGCCATCATCGGCGGGTTCGAAGGCGCGGCCGAGGCGCAGTCGCCGTCAGAGCTCTTCGTCTCACGGGCGCAGCGCAGCGCCGAGCAGCTGGCGGCGTTCGTGGTGGCTGACCGCGCGCGGCTCGCCCGGGTGCTCGGGTGCGAGCAGTGGGCCTCCGAGGCCGCTCAACGAAGTTGCCTCGACGGGCTGATGAGCGGCGTCGCGCGCCGGCTCTACCGGCGCCCGCTCTCGGCAGACGAGACGACACGCCTGCGGGAGGACGTGACGCGTTGGACGGCGTCGGTCGACTTCGAAGGTGCGATGCAGCTCACGCTCGAGCGGCTGCTCCAGTCGCCCGAGGTGCTCTATCGGCCCGAGCCCTCGGCTGACGGCTTCGTGCTCGCGTCGCGGCTGTCGTTCCTGCTGTGGGAGAGCGCTCCCGATGACGAGCTGCTGAACGAGGCTGCGGCAGGGCGGCTCTCGACCCGTGAACAGGTGCGCGCGCAGGCCACGCGCCTGCTGAACGACGTGAAGGCCCGCCGCGCCATGTGGAGCTTCCATCGGCAATGGCTGGGCCTCGAGCGGCTGATGCTCGACGAGCACGCCGTGCGCACGCCCGAGGTCGACGCTCGGTGGTCGGCCGCCTCGCAGCAGGCCGCCCTGGCCGAGACGCAGGCCTTCGTGGAGCACGTGATGGCCGAAGAAGGCACGCTCGCGGCGTTGCTCACGAGCCGGCGCGCGTGGCTCGACGCCGAGTCTGCGCGCCTCTACGACGTGACGACGTTTCAACCGGGCCTCGAGACGGTGCTCGATGGGGCGCAGCGCTCGGGGGTGCTGACGCGCGTGGCGTTTCTCGCGAGCACCTCGCATCGTGGCGCGACCTCGCCGCCCATTCGTGGCAACGCGGTGGGCCTCAAGCTGCTCTGCCGTCAGCCGACGCCACCGCCGCCGGGCATCGACACCACGCCGCCAGCGAAGCCGGCTACCGGCGCGCGCACCACCAGACAGCTCTACGTCGAGCGCACCGCGCCTCAGGCCTGCGCCGGCTGTCACTTCTCGCTCAACGCGCTGGGCTTCGGCTTCGAGCACTACGACGCTGCGGGCAGGTTTCGCGCGACCGAAGAAGGCCTGCCGGTCGACGCGACGATGACGGCGTCGGTGGGTGACGTCGACGGGCCGCTCGATGGCGCGCTCGAGCTCTCTGCTCGACTCGCTCGGAGCAAAGACGTGCAGACCTGCGCCACCCAGATGTGGGTCCGCTACGCGCTCGGTCGTGCGCCAGTCGCAGCAGAGCGCCCGTGGATGGAGGCGCTGACGACGCGCTTCGTGGCCAGCGAGGGTGACGTGAAGGGCCTGCTGCTCGACCTCGTGTCGTCGCCGACGTTCCTCTCGCTCCCCGCGGAGGCGCCATGAATCGTCGCCAGGTGTTGCGCGCGCTGGGGCTCGGAGCGTTGGTGGCTCCCCGGTTCGCGCTGTCGCAGCCGGTGACTGCGCCCAGGCGCGTCGTCTTCTTCGTCACGCCACACGGGCACGTGCCCGCGAGCTGGAAGCTGCCGATTCCCGGCGGCCCGACGATGGCCGTGGCCGAGCGCGACCTCACGCCGCTGCAGCAGACCGAGCTGCCCGAGGTGCTGCGCCCGCTCCACGCGTTCAGACAGAAGCTGCTCGCCGTCGAGGGGCTCGCGCACACGGCCGCGCTCGAAGACATCGCGAACGTGCATCGCGTCGGGGGAGACGCGAACAACCACAACGTGGCCGTGGCCGACCTGCTCACCTGCGCGCGCGCCGCCCAGCACCCGGGTTTCCCGTGTACCGGTGGCGCCATCTCCATCGACCAGCTGCTCGCGCAGCGCCTCGCCGGCCCGGGCCGCGTGGGCAGTCGCGTCTATGGCGGCGACTACGTGCCCAACCAGGTCGTGGCGCCGTTCTCGTTCCTCGGCGCCTCGCAGCCCACGCCGCTCGTGAAGAGCCCCACCGCCGCCTTCGCCGACCTCGTCGGCGCGCAGCCTCCGCCAGACGTTCGGAGTGAGAAGCTCAAGCTCGCGCGCCTGTCGATGCTCGACTCCGTCGCCGAGGAGTATCGGCTCGTCGCCTCCACGCTCGGGCGCGAAGCCCGGCTCGAGCTCGAGGCGCACCGCGCGCTGGTGAGAGACCTCGAGGTGTCGTTGTCGATGCAGCTCGAGCAGCCACGGTGTCTGCCGACGCTCGACACCTCGGGTCACGTCACGCGGCAGTTCATGCGGCTCGTGCGAATGGCCTTCGCGTGCGACCTCACGCGCGTGGTGACGTACACCGCGCCGCCGCCGCCGTGCCCCGAGTTCGGCTACCCCGCGAACGCCGACGTTCACGCCTCGTACGCGCACGCCTCGGTGAATGGCGCGACCTCGTGCGGGCAGACGTACACCCCGCTCGCCGAGCGGGCGATGGCCGACCTCAACGTCTGGTACGCGCAGCACCTCGCGTTTCTCTTGTCAGAGCTCGACGCGGTCTCGGAAGGCGACGGCACGCTGCTCGACCACACCGCCGTCGTCTGGCTCACCGAGCTCGGCACGCCGACACACCGCCACAACGACGCGTTCACCGTGCTGGCCGGTGGCGCGAGCGGGTTCTTCAGAACGGGCCGCTACGTGCGCTACCCCGAGCTGCACGACAACCCCGTCGGCGGAAACCCCTCGGAGTGGCCGCGCATCGGGCCATCGCACAACAAGCTCTTCGTCAGCCTGCTGCAGGCGATGGGGCAGCGCGACACCAGCTTCGGCACCACGAGCGCGACGTCGAGCACCGGCGAGCGGCTCGACCTCACCGGGCCGCTCTTCGAGCTGCATCGCTGAGCGCGGCGCCCGTCGCGCGTTCAGTCACCTCGCCTTGCAGAAGCTGCGGCCCTGCACGGTGAAGCCCGCGTCGGGGTGCTCGACCAGATGGTACATCGGCGTCGAGTTCGGCACGCCGTAGAGCAGGCAGGGCGCTCCGAAGGTGCCCCACGGGCTGGTCGCCGCGGTGCCGAGCCCGAGGCCAGGCACCGACGCAGGCGCCTCACCGCCGAACGTCACCACCGCGCCTCCGTCGAGCGCGACCCTGAAGTCCGAGCCTCCGCCCGGCGTGATGACGCGCGGGTCGTCGAGCAGCACCGCCTGGCCACCGCTGCTCGGGTCGCCTGCCACGCCTGGCGCGAGCGTCGAGGCCGTGGTGAACGAGACACGCGTGAGGGCGCCCGTGGTGATGTCGAGCACCGCGAGCCCGCGAGACGGGTTCGTCACCATCACTCCATTCGTCCACGGCGTGCCCGCGTGCTCGAAGGTGGTGCTCCAGGCGAAGTCCCAGCCGAGCCCCACGGCCACCGAGTCTTGCGTGAGCGGGTCGACGCGCCGCAGCCCGGCCGGGGTGGCGATGACGAACCACGACGAGTTCGACGAGAGCCGCGCCCGCGTCGCCGCCGGGTACTCGACGGCCGCGCCGCCATCGAAGGGCACCCACGTCACGAGCTGTGGGTCGGTCGCGGTGCTGCCGGGCAGCGGCGGGCCGACGATGACGACCGCGTCGAGCTGCGGCGTCGGCTCCCAGGTCGAGCTGGTCGCCTGCGTCAGGTTGCCCGGCACCGGCGGCCCTTCGCTCCACGTGTCGGTGCGCCAGCTCCACGTCGCGAAGCGGGTCGTCGCGCCGCTCGTGCCGACGAAGAGCAGCCGCTCGCCGTCGTTCGAAGCCCACGGCGCCGGGCGCAGGCCCACGGGGACGGTGGCCGTGCGCTGCTGAAGCGTGCCGTTGGCGTCGAGCCACCACGCTTCGGCGCTCGTGCCGCTGCGCCAGTGCAGCACTGGCGCCGACTCGGCGAAGCAGGGCTGCATGCCCGCCGGAGGCCGCCGCCCCTGCACGGTGCCGCGCTCGAGGTCGTAGAACCACGCGCCCGCGTCGGCGTCGGCGCCACCAGGCCGCACCAGGGCACGCCCGAAGCGGTCGAGGGTGCGGCAGTTGCGCGGCGTGCCGTTCGCGACGGGGAAGCTGCCTCCAGGCGTGCCAAGAGGCTCGAGCACCCTCCAGCTGAACCCAAAGCCGCCGTCCGACGGTGAGAGCAGGAGCCGCCCGCCCGCCAGCAGGGTGTGGCCCGCCGGGCTCGCCACGAAGTCGTTGAGCTCCTCGGGTGGCAGCGGCACCCAGTCGCCGCGCGGCACCCAGACCTTCGGCGCCGGGCCGTCGAAGCGCGGGAGCTCGTTCGCCCGCCACGCGCCCTGCACGTCGAACCAGATGGGGGCGTGGTTGGGCGCGCTCAACGTCACGCGCACCACCGCGTCGAAGGGGTTGTGCGCGACGTAGGGGCCGTCTTGCGAGAGGCCTTTGGTGATGAGCCCGTTCGGGTACTTGGGCCCTCCGTCGGTCGGTGAGCCGGGCGCGAACTCGAGCGTCTCGGTGAGCGGCTCGGTGGAGCCTGGCGGCAGCGCGCGCTCGATGCCCGCCGTCGCCACCTCGACCCAGGCCTTCGGCATGTCGAGCGCGCGGAAGCGCACGCCGATGCAGGCCGGGCCCTTCAGCCCCTCGGGTGGAATCGCCGAGCAGAAGCCGAGCGGCTCGCAGCGGTCGAGGCAGAGCGCTGCCTCGCGCAGGTACAGGCGGCTCGTCTTCGGCAGGTCGACCACCTTCACCTTCAGCCGCCCGACGAGGTCGACCTCGTCGATGGTGACCGAGACGTAGCGCGTGCCCAGGCCGGCGATGGTCTCGGTGTGGCGCAGCCGGCGGGGCACGCACGCGCAGCTGCGGTCTCTGGCGCGGTCACAGCCGCAGGTCACCTGTGGCAGGTCGACGGGCGCGAGCACCTCGGCCTGGGCCCCGTGTCGAGCACGCCAGATGCCGGGCGTCTGCGCGGGGCCGTGGGGCGAGTCCCAGAAGAGCTCGTGCCCGGGCAGGGGCACCACCGCGTCGGAGGGCACGTCGACCGCCTCGTGCAGCGCGCCATCGAAGAAGGGAAAACCGCTCTCCCAGTACGAGCCCTCGAGCCACCCCTGGTTCACGAGGAGGACGACGTCGGCCGGCGACCCGTGCCACACCGCCGTGCGGTCGAGGCGCGTGAAGAGCGAGGTGAAGGTGCACTGCCGCGGCCCCAGCGGGGTGAGCGACGGCCACGCGCGCAGCTCGGTGCACAGCTGGCCCGGCTGCTCGCTCACCACCCGCGCGCCCGTGTCGTCGAGCGTCACCACGTGCCACGCGCCGAGCTCTGTCTTCGACCACGCCGCGCCGTCGAAGCGCACCAGGGTGTTGGTCGTGCCGTCGAACGCGTTGAACACGAGCTCGCCGCTCCTCCGTGCGAGCACGAGCTCTGGCGCGGTGGGGTGCACGGGCGGAGCTGGAAGCTCGACGGGTTGCTCCCCGTCGAGACGGAACACGCGACCGCTCGAGGCGACGAGCGTCGTCGGTGCGTTCTCTTCGGCCGCCGCGAGGCCCAGGGTGCCGAGGTCGTTCTGCGAGGGCAGCGTCAGGTGGCGCTGGGTGTCGGCCTGGTGGTCGAGCAACACGTACTCGGACCGCTCGGGGTCGACCTCGAACGACCGCGTCAGCCCCGCGGCCAGGTGCAGAGAGACGAGCGTCTTCCACCCCGCCGACGACGACGTGAACCTCGTCGAGCGCCCCTGCTTGAAGTCGGGGCGCTCCGGCGTGCCGGCGATGGCGCTGTAGACGAGCAGCTCGGCGCCGAGGTCGTCGGTCTGCCCGATGGGCACCGCGCGCTCGAAGTCGGGGTTCCACTTGTACTTCTGTGGACAGGCGGCGAGGAGCAGCGCGCCCACCAGCCAGGCGGCGCGCCTCATGGCTCCTCCGAGAGGCTCGTGTCGGTGCACCAGACCTCGAAGCCCACCATCTGCGAGTCACGTTTGCAGTCGGCGCCGCCCGCCTGGAGGCAGATGGGGTCGACGTCGAGCGCGGCGAAGTCGATGAAGAGCCGGCGCATTGGCATGAACGCGGGCTGCCGTTTGTTGGGCACGAGGTTCGAGTACTCGAACCTCGCAGCCCCGAGGGCGCGCCCGGCCCTGGCGACGTCGGGGTTCGCCTCGGGCAGGAACCACGCCGCGAACGAGTCGGCGGCCCAGCTCCGGTTCGGCCCCGGGTACGAGTCGAGCAACTCGATGAAGAGCAGGTCGAGCTCGGCTTTGCCCGTGCAGTTCACCTCCCACTGCGACTGGGCGAAGTCGACGGCCGTCGCCCGCGTGCAGGTGCACTCCTGCTTCGGCGCGATGACTTGCTCGAAGACGCCGCTCAGCTTCGTCCACCTGAGCTCGCCGTCGAGGCCCGACTCCTTCGCCGGGTCGCACGCGAGCAGCAGCACGCTCGCCCACGAGAACGCACGCAGCTTCACGGGCAGCCTCCATTGCGCGGCAGCGCAGGGTTGTTCGCGTTCTGCGCGCTGAAGCCCACCCGCGGCCAGGCCGACGCGGGGTCGAACCCCGAGGAGTCGACCACCACGCTGAAGAGCTGTGTCGTGCGCGTGGCCGACAACGGGAGGAACGCCGTCAGCACGCCCCCCGCTCCGCCAGCGCGGTGTGGGCAGTCGAGCAGCAGCGGCGGCACCGGCTGCGAGAGGCCCTGCGCCCAGGCGACCGAGAGCGGCTCGCGCGTCACCGTCAGCGTCGAGTTGATGACGCCATAGTGCGCCGCCAGGGGCCCCAGCACCTCGTTCGTCGGCGCCTGCGTGAAGTAGGCGGTGCGGTACTGCACCTCATTCGTCAGCAGGTTGCCGCGCCACGCGTTCAGCTGGGGCGTGGGGCCGGTGCCGTACGCCGACGACAGCGCGTCGACGATGGGTGGGCCGAAGCCGTCGGGGGTTCGGCCGGTGAGGTTCTGGGTGAAGACCGTCACCTGCTGCGTGCGCAGGGTGACCCGCGCCACGTTCGGTGCGCGCCAGCCGGTCGCGAGCACGTCGCCGCCGACCACCGCCAACCCGTCGATGCGCCCACCGTCGAGCGGCAGCGCCACCGCCGTCGCCGCGCCGAAGCCGCCCGCCGTGACGTCGCTCAGGTAGAGCGCCGCACCGCCCGTCACCACCGTGGAGCCGACGACCACCGCGGGAGGAATCGGCGCCACCTCGTCGAGCGGCGTGAGCGGGCCTACCCCGTTGTCGACGCACAGCGTTCGCGCCTCGCTGGCGCGGCACAACGACGCGCCACCATCGTCGAGCGAGAAGACCGCGACCGCCTCGTCGGCGGTGAGCAGCGCCGGCTGCATGTCGGCGCTGACGCCGCGCCAGTCGTGCCGAAGCACCGCGCCCGAGCGCGCGTCGATGACCGAGAGCAGCCCGCCGTCGGCCGTCGTGCTGGTGACGAAGAGCAGGTCTCGCCCGCCGTCACCGCTGCCGACCGTGAGGCCGGCGATGCGGCCGAGGGCGACGCCAGCTGCCGGCCAGCCGCCCGTCAGGCGAGCCCCGTCTGAACCGATGGCGCGCAGCACGCCCGTGGTGCCGCCGTCGCCAGCCCAGGTGCCGAAGTAGAGCGTGCCGTCGCGGCCGAGCGCGGGGGCGGCGCGCACGCGGCCCTGCACCTCGTCGTTCCAGCGCGCGCGGGTCAGCTCGAGCGGCGCGCTGGCCTGGCCGACGTTGTTGCGGGCGTCGATGGCCGTCGCCACCAACTGCCACGTCACGTCGACGCCCATGGGAAGGGCGAGGGTGTCGACGCGAAAGCACCGGCAGACGCCGGCGTCGACGCAGCTGAGCCCCGCGCGTTCGCACGCCGAGAGCGGCGCCGCAGGCATCACCGGAGCCACGCCGCCGTCTGCCGACAGTCGCAGGGTGGCGTCGGCGAGCACCTCGTTCGCCTCGACGAGCGCGTAGGGCTCCTCGCCGCGCCGCCACAGGTCGAGGCCCCAGTTCGCGGCGCGCAGCGGTGGCCGCTCCACCTTCACCTGCGCGAGGGGCGGGCGGCTGTCGGGCAGGCTGAAGCGCGCCGTCGTGTTCGGGCCGCCGTCGAAGAAGCCGGCGTGCACCTCGTAGAGCCCTTCGGGCAGCGGGCCGTTCTCGAACTGGGTGCTCCACGTCGACAGGTAGCGCCACGCGCCCGACGGGTCGGTGCGCTGGTAGGGCAGCACCCGAAAGCCGGGGAAGACCGTCTCGCTGCCGCCATCACCGGTTCGCCGCGTCAGCACCACGTCGAGGTTGGGAATGACGTCGCCCGTCGAGAACGAGGGGCGCGCGCGCAGGTCGAAGTCGAGGTTCATGCCCGAGTCCAGCGCGCCGCCATCGGGCGACACCCAGGTGAAGCTGAGCCCGAGGTCGCTGCAGGTGCCGCCGTCGACCGTCGGGGTGCAGCGCTCCCAGTCGAGGCAGGCGAGCGCTGGCGAGCAGAAGGGCGAAGGCGGCACCACGACGGGCGCTCGCGGGGGCAGGCACTCGAGCCGAAACGTCTCGTCGCTCTCGCGGCAGCTCAGCCCCGCCGCGCACGCGTCGACGTTCAGCTTGCACGGCTCACCCTGCTGCTTCGGTGCTGGCTCACAGCCGACGAGCGCGAGACCCAGCAGCCACCCGAGATGACGGCGCACGCGCGAAGGATGGCACGTTTTCGAATGGCGCCGGCGGTGAAGCGCTCCCGTGTGTCCCACGGTGACGAAGGAGCTGATCAATCGAGCGCGTGGTCGAGGAACGACCGCAGCTCGTACATCTGCTCCGAGCCGATGCCCTGGCCGATGTACGCGGCGCCGTAGGCGAGCCCGCCGCCGACGAGCATCGCCGCCAGCAGCAGCGACGCCTCGAGCACGCGCCCGTTCAACGTCACCTGGCTGATGAGCAGAATGCCCGCGGCGATGGAGAGCAGCCCGAACAGCAACTGCACCGCGACGAAGGCCGTCCAGATTTGAGGGTGCGGCGCGAAGAAGCCGTCGATGCGCGTGCGGCCCCCGGGCAGCTCCGAGAGCTGCGCGTCGAGGTGGGGCGACCAGAAGTGTTCGTGGGGCTTGCGAATCCACAGGGCGAGCGTGCGCGGGTGAATCGAGCCGGCCACCTTCTCGTGGCCCTGCGCGACCGCCGCCTTCACCTTCCCGCTCACCTCGTCGGCGGGCAGCGACACTTCGAACGAGAACCGGGGCCGGGCGCGTGGGCGACTCACGAAGGGCGAGTGTACCTGCTCGCCGTCGGCGCACCCGGCTCGGGCGGTGTCGCGGTGCGCAATCAAGCCGGGGCGCTGGCGTGATGAAGTGCACCTCGATGCGTCGGTGGGTGGCCCTCTTGTTCGTGAGCTCGGCGTGCGTGACGACGCGCCCGCCACCGCTCGGCCTCGCCGCCAGTCAGGACGCCATCGCAAAGGCGGAGCGACAGGCGAAGCTCGGGGCGCGGTTTCGGGAAGTGGGCGGCACCCTCGCCGGCATCGCAGCGGGCATCGGTGGTGTCGTGTTGCTGGGTTCGCAGCTGCAACCGACGCAGAGCGCCGCGACCGTCACCGACCCATCGCTCGCGGGTCTGCAGACGGCCGCCGAGCGCGCCCAGCAGTTCGCCGCCGAGAACAAGGCGCGAGACCGCACCATCGCGGCCTCGGTGCTCATCGGTTCGGTCGTCGTCTTCCTCGGAGCGTGCGTCGCGTCGGCCATCGTCGACGACGGCGCGAGCGAATGGCTGGCCGAGCAGCGCGCGCGTGAGCTCGCAGACCTCACGCCGTCGGAGAGCGAGGCGAACTCGAAGCTGCTCGAAGCGGCGCTGGCGGCGCAGAAGCTGCCCGCGGAGCCGGGCCACACCCTCAAGCCTCGTCAGCGATGACTGCGGAGACCTGCTTGCAGGCCGTCGCAGTTCAGCCCCGACTCACGGCATGCACGCGACGGCGTAGTCGAAGCCCACCGTCTGGCCCGGCGCCGGCAGTGAGCGCGCCTCGAAGATGACGGCGTTGCGCATGCCGTCGTAGCTCCAGTTACGCAGGTTGGCGCCGGCCAGCTCGGGCACCGTCGTGCCGTTGATGCTGACCGTGACGCTCGCCGCCGTTGCAGGCGCGGGCCGCGAGGTGAGGAACCACGTGCCACGGGCTCCAAAGACGGCCTGGCCCACGCGCGTCGCTTCGGTGCGCCACGCCTGCGTGTTGGCGACGTTGCAGATTTCAGAGGTGATGCCGCCGGTGCTCGACGTCATTTCGATCTGCCGCGCGTCGGGCGCGTTGCCGTCATAGGTGCAGCCCACGGGGCGGTTGGCAGCGGGCAGGGTGGGGCCGACGAAGCTGAACGAGAACTGGTTGCGACGTCGCTGGCCCTTCACCGCCAGCAGGCGGCGCAGGTAGTCGGCCGTCGGCTCCGGGCTTTGCTCCGAGGCGTCGGTGAACGCGAGCACCGACAGCGCAGCGTCTTCGCGCAGGAAGCCCGAGTTGTTGGTGGTGATGAGCGGCTGCGTCACCGACGCGACGGCCGGCGCGAACATCTGCTCCACCGGCGAGCCGTTGACGCCGACGTTCACGCGGCCGTTGAACGCCTGGAGCAGGCTGGGCGTGGTGCTGCGGAGCACGCGCGTTCCAACAGCTCCCTGGAAGCGGCCCTGCTCGTTCGTGGCTGTCGCCTCCATGTCGGTGGTGGTGACGCCGAGGTTGAAGTCGACGTTGGCGCTGAAGGCGTACGCGAGGAACGCGTTCGCGCTGCTGCCGAGCGCCATCTGCTTGTCGGACATCGAGCACGAGTTGTCGACGATGAGCACGACGTCGGTCTTCGTGGGAATCGTGAAGCGGTCCTGGTTGAGGCCGCTCGCGGCGCCCGTGCCGGTGACGGCCGTCTGGTACGCGAAGGTGCCGCTCGAGTGCGTCGCCCCGACGACGAGAATGCTGTCGACGCGGCCCGCGACGGTCGGCGCGAAGGTGACGGCGAAGCTGAGCGAAGCGCCCGCGGCCAGCGTGGTGGGCAGCGAGAGGGCCGAGGTGGTGAACCCATTGCCTGCGACCCCGAGCGCCGAGATGGTGACCGGGAACGTGCAGATGTTCTGCACCGAGAACGGCGTCACCGCCGAGCGGCAGCCCGTCTGCACCGTGCCGAAGTTCACGTCAGACGGCGTGAAGACGAGGCACGTCGGGTTCTGCTGCGGCACGCACACGCCCGTCGAGCAGACCTGACCCGGCCCGCACGCCGTGCAGGTGTTGCCCGAGAAGCCGCACGCCGTCGCGCTGGTCGCCGTCACGCACGTGGTGCCGTTGCAGCAGCCGTTGCAGTTCGTCGAGTTGCAGGTGGCTCCGCCGGTGCAGATGCCGCCCGTGCAGGTCTGGCCGGGGCCGCATGCAGTACACGTCGCGCCGTTGACGCCGCACGAGACGGGTGACTGCGACCCAGTCGACTGGCAGGTGCCGTTCGAGCAGCAGCCCGCGCAGCTGAAGAAGTCACACGCCGTCTGCGGCGTGCACGCGCCCATGGTGCAGGAGTTGTTCATCGGACACACGGTGCAGGCCTGCCCACCGCCGCCGCACTGCGAGGCGTTCTGGCCTCCGAAAGGAACGCACAGGTTGCCCTGGCAGCAGCCGTTCGGGCACGAGGTAGGTGTGCAGGTCGCGACGACGGTGCACTGGCCCGAGTTGCAGGTGCCGCTTGTGCAGGTCGAACAGGCAGCGCCACCGAGCCCGCACGCGTTGTTGTTCTGGCTCGTGAAGGGAACACAGAGCGGGCCCACGCAGCAGCCGTTGCACGCCGTCGCCGGGCCTCCGGGACAGGCGAGACCTGCCGACCCACCGCCAGCCGAGCCACCACCGGCCGAGCCACCACCGGCCGAGCCGCCAGCCGTCGCGGTTCCTCCAGCCGTCGCGGTTCCTCCAGCCGTCGCGGTTCCTCCAGCCGTCGCGGTTCCGCCCGCCGTCGTTCCACCAGCGTCTCCGCCCGCGCTTCCACCGGCCGTCGCGGTTCCACCAGCGTCTCCGCCAGCGCTTCCACCAGCCGTCGCAGTGCCACCGCCCGTTCCAACG
>JAEUJR010001023.1 GCA_016793585.1 Archangium sp. | reverse complement strand
TGCTGGCCCGCCACCATGCACGAGCCGCCAGTGCCGGGAACGCCGTCGTCGGGCGTCATGTCGCAGTCGTTGTCGAGGCCGTCACACGTCGCCTCGGCGTTCGCCGGAGGGTTCGCGGCGACGACGGGCATGGTGCAGGTCGCGAGCGCGCCGCAGGTGCCGCACGTGGTGTAGCTGGCGACGCCCGAGTTGGGAGTCGCGTTGCACGCCTGGGTGCCGTTGGTGCAGATGCCGACGCCCGCGGTGCCGAACGTCGACGCCGGCGTGGGGAAGCAGCTGCGCGTCAGCTTCGGAGTGCCGACGCCACCGGTCTCGTCGGTGTCGCCGTCGCAGTCGTTGTCGCGGCCGTCGCAGGTCTCCATCGACGACATCACGTTCTGATTGCAGATGACGCCCATCGTGCCCTGACACGCGGTCGTGCCGTCGCGGCAGACGCCCTGGTTGCTGGCGATGGTGCACGCGAGGCCGCCGTCGACCGTGCCCGCGGCGCCGCCTGGCCCGTCGTCGACGGTGATGTTGCAGTTGTTGTCCTTGCCGTCACAGAACTCGGGGCCAGCGCCGGGCGGCGTGACGCGGGTGCCGACGGTGCCGCCAGGGCATGACGGGCCGCGCACGGTGACGTCGCAGTCGTTGCAGTCACCTTCGCGAATCTTGCAGCCGTCTCCGTCGCAGTCGTTCTCGCCGGTGGTGTCCGACGGGCTGCACATGCCGCGCGGCAGCGGCGGGAGCGGGTTGCAGGCCTGCGCGTCGGCCGTGCGCGCGCCGAGGGCGACGAAGCCACAGGCGCCGAAGAGAAGAACGGTTCGTAGAGTTCGCATGGCTTAGAAGAAGGCTCCGGCTTCGAGCGCGAAGAAGAAGCGGTTTTCCACCACCGTCAGCCCGGGAAGCTCGGCCGAGAGTCGTGAGCCGCGGGCGCCGCCGCGGACGAAGAAGACCGACGCAGGTTTGAGCTCGAGCCACGCTTCGCCAGCGAGCGAGAGCTTCGTCGCGGTGGCCGAGCTGCCCTGCAGAATGCGTGGGCCCGCGGCGAGGTCGAGCGCGAGCAGGTTGCGGAAGAGGGGCTGACGAATTCGCAGCTGCGCGTCGATGCCACGGTACGTCGCCGAGACGAGCGGCAGCGTGCAGGCGTCGAAGAGCGTGCGCTCCTGGCTCCAGCCACCGCCGACACCGATGCTGGGCGCGTACGTCGCGTCGGCCACCTTGAAGCGGTAGGTGCCGCGCACCTGCAGGTCGTCGTCGGTCATCGAGCAGTTGGTGCCCTGCGCCGCGCCCTCGACGCCCGTCGCCTTCACGAACGCCCGGCGGAAGTTCACCTCGACCTCGAGGTCGGCCCACCGCTTCCCTGCCATCGAGGGAATGAACTGGAGCGGCTGCACCTGCGCGTAGACGCCCACGCCCACGACGCCGTTGTTCCGCAGCTCGGCGAGCTGGCTGGCCGCCTCACCGCTGATGGAGAGGCCACGCAGCGCCGCGCCCGCGCCCACCGCCACGACGACGCGCGTCTTGTCCGGGTCGGCGCTCCACTCCTTCGGCGCCTGCTTCACCTCGAGCGGAGGCGCGTCGTTGATGTCTTCTTCGGGCGGCGGAGGCGGCGGCGTCTCGACGGTCGCGACCGCGGCTGCCGGCTTCTCCTTCGAGAGGTCGATGAGGGCCTTGCCGAGAATCGCCGCCAGGTCGTCGCCATTCTTCTGTGTGAGCCCGCCCGCGTTGGCCACGTACAGCGGCTCGCCCTTCACCACGCCCTCGGCGTCGTGAATCGTCGCGACGAGCGAGGCCGTCTTGTTGAACTCGAGCAGCACGATGAAGCCGACGTTGGTGGCCCTGGCCAGCTTCGAGAGCCCCGCGGGCGTGCGCGCGAGCGCCACGGTGAAGCCCTCTTTCACGATGGCGCCCTGAATGACGTCGGCGCCGAGCACCTTGCCCTCGAGCTGCTTGCCCAGGCTCGCGACGAACTTCTTGTGCGAGGCGTAGTCGAACTTGTCGAACGTCTTCTTCGTGTCGAAGCCGCTGAAGCCGCCCTGGCTCTGTGTCACGCGCACGATGGGCGGGAGCAACAGCACCGCCTTCACGTCGGCGGTCGACGAGAGGTCGAGCTCGACGGGCTTCTCGGCCGGCTTCTCGACGGCCTTCTCTGCAGGTTTCGCTGCGGGCTTCTTCGCGTCGACCTTCTTCTCGTCCTTCTTGTCAGGCGGAGACGACAGGTCGAGCTCGAACTGGGCGAAGGCAGTCGAAGCACAGACCACGAGCGAGGTCAGGACGACGCGACTGTGATGGATCACCGTGAGACCTCGAAACGCTCGGCGGAAGGGCGGCCCTGGAAAGAGGCGACGACTGACAAAGTGTAGAGAGCCGTGCACAGGCTGTCAGGGGCGTTGTTTGCGCACACGAAGCTACAGCGTGCGCCAATGAGGGCGGTTCGCCAGTTCCGCGCGGGGCGCGAGGCAGAAACGCACAACGAGCGGTCACGACATCACCTTCATCGAGCCGCCGAAGCGGGCGACGAAGCGAGGTCGATTACGCTTCGTGCAGGCCCGGCGCCTCGCGGCCCGTCGAGTTCACGTACTCGGTGTAGCCGCCGCCGTACGAGTGCGGGCCCTGAGGCGTCAACTCGAGCACGCGGTTCGACAGCTCGGCGAGGAAGTGCCGGTCGTGCGACACCATGAGCAGGCTGCCCTCGAAGCTCTTGAGCGCATCGATGAGCATCTCCTTCGTCGCGAGGTCGAGGTGGTTGGTCGGCTCGTCGAGCACGAGGAAGTTCGGCGGGTCGAAGAGCATCAGCGCGAGCACCAGGCGCGCCTTCTCACCACCCGACAGAATGCGCACGACCTTCTCGGTCTCGTCTCCGGGGAAGCCGAAGCAACCGGCCAGCGTGCGCAGCGTGCCTTCCGACGAACGCGGGAACGCGTCGACCAGCGTCTGCCAGACGGTCTTCGTGCCATCGAGCACGTCCATCGCGTGCTGAGCGAAGTACCCCATCTTGATGCTGTTCCCCACGGTGACGACGCCGGTGTCGGCCTTGCCTTCGCCAGCGACGAGCTTGAGCAGCGTCGACTTGCCCGCGCCGTTCACGCCCAGCACGCACCAGCGCTCGCGCCGGCGGAGCAGGAAGTCGAAGTTCTTGTACACGACCAGGTCGCCGTAGGCCTTGTTCACCCCGGTCAGCTTCACGACGTCTTCACCGCTGCGCGGCGGCGGCTTGAACTCGAAGCGCACCTTCTCGATGTGACGCGGCGGCTCGACGCGCTCGATCTTCTCGAGCTTCTTCACGCGCGACTGCACCTGGGCGGCGTGCGAAGCGCGGGCCTTGAAGCGCTCGATGAAGGCGAGCTCCTTCTTGAGCATGGCCTGCTGGCGCTCGTACGTGGCCTGCTGCTGCGCCTCGGCGATGGCCTTCTGGCCGACGTAGAACTCGTAGTCGCCCGTGTACGAGGTGAGCTCACCGCCGTCGATCTCGAGAATGCGGTTGCAGACGCGGTTCAAGAACTCGCGGTCGTGCGACGTCATCAACAGGGCGCCTTCGTACTGCTTGAGGAACTGCTCGAGCCAGATGAGCGACTCGAGGTCGAGGTGGTTCGACGGCTCGTCGAGCAGCATCGCGTCGGGCTTCATCAACAGAATGCGCGCGAGCGCGACGCGCATCTTCCAGCCGCCAGAGAGCGCGCCCACGTCGCCGTCGACCATCGAGGGACGAAAGCCGAGGCCGTCGAGAATCTCGCGAGCGCGGCCTTCGAGCGCATAGCCGCCGAGCTCGTCGAAGCGGGCCTGCACCTCGCCGAAGCGGGTGACGAGCGGGTCGAGCTGGTCGGCCTTGTCGGGGTTCGCCATGTCGTGCTCGAGCTGCTTGAGCTCGCGCGCGACCTCAGAGACGTTGCCAGCGCCGTCCATCGTCTCTTCGATGACGGTGCGGCCCGACATCTCGCCGACGTCCTGGCGGAAGTAGCCGATGGTGACGCCGCGATCGACCGACACGCCGCCTTCGTCGGGCGTCTCTTCTTTCATGATGTAGCGGAAGAGCGTCGACTTGCCCGAGCCGTTGGGGCCGACGAGGCCGACCTTCTCGCCCTTGTGGAGCGCGGCGGAGGCACCGATGAAGAGAATCTGACGGCCGTGCTGAGCGCCGATGTTGTCGAGGCGAATCATGTCGCGCGCGCCATGGCACAACGGGGCCGCGCGGTCACCGCTTCGTTGTGGCGACTTGCGGGGTCCACCGCGCTTTCGACCCGGGCGCGGGCGGCTGGTGGGCGAAGGGCATGGGCAGCAGCGTGGCGAGCGCGGCCTTCGCGGCGGTGAGGTCTCCGTCGACGTGCGCCTTGTCGAGGGGAGCACCGGCGAAGAAGAGCGCTCTGGCCTGCTCGGTGGTCAAGTGGAGCGTGGCGGCGCTGCGGTCGGGCCGTGCCTTGAAGACACGCAGCCACTCGGGCTCGAAGCGCAGGGTGAACCAGGTGCCTTCGACGTCGACGGCGAGCGTGACGTCGGCGCCGCCGCGGTAGCGCCGCTTGA
>JAEUJR010001005.1 GCA_016793585.1 Archangium sp. | reverse complement strand
ATCACGTGCGCGGGCATCGTCACCTTCTACGAGCGCAGCCTCGAACGAAGACAGCGCACCTCGGGCATCACCGGCTTCGAGCGCAGCTTCACCCTTCACGACGTGCCGTGACGCACACGAAGCCAGGAGGAGAAGCGCAGTGACGCGAAGCACGGGCGTTGGCTATCACCACTGGCACTTCGTGCGCAGCGATGGCATCGATTGGTCGTGCTCGCGTTCGTCGTCGTCACCCTGCTCCACCAGGCTCCGGCTGAGGGCTGGCGAATCACGTGGCGTGCGCCCGAGGGCTGTTCGGCGGCAGAGGTTCACACCCGCGCCGTCGAGTCGCGCCTTGGCCAGCCGGTCTTCGTGGAGCCCGCGAGCCGGTTCGTCGAGGGCGTCGTGTCGCGCACCGAGACTGGCTGGCTGGTGAAGCTCGTGGTGACCGACGCCTCGGGTTCTCCGCTCGGGCAGCGTGAAGTGACGTCAGCCGATTCGGCGTGTTCTTCGGTCGACGGTCGCGTGGCGCTGGTGTTGTCGTTGTTGATCGACCCGTCCTCGCGATTGGGCGGGAGCATCGTCGCGACGCCTGCCCCAACACCGATTCTTCCGAAGCCAACCGGAGTCGCGCCCGATGCGCTCCCGGATCAAGATCGCGTGCGCCTCGAGGTCGAGAGCAATGATCCGTCGATTCGAGTCGTGGAGCTGAGGACTGGAACGAACTGGAAGGGAACGGTCGACGTCTGTGGCGTGCCGTGCGGTGCGCTCGTGCTTCGGACAGCGCGTCTCTTGATCACCGGACCCGACGTGCTGCCCGCGGAGTTCGGGCTCGCCCCGTCACGCTCACCCGCGAACGTCACGGTGAAGGCCTCGAGCTTGTCGCGTCAGGTGTGGAGCATCATCTCGCTCACGTTCGCGGCCACACTCGTGGGCCTGAGCGTCGTCGGCTTCGCGTTGTCTTCGAACTCCTCGACCGGTGTCGCGCTGTCGGCAACGTCAGGCATCGCCGGGCTCGCGCTCGGCGTCCTCGGCGGCGTTGGGCTCTCACAGGGGCCAACGCTGGTCACCGTGCAGTAGCCGCGTTCACTTGAGCCGACGGGCGAACAGCAGCTCGTGCCGTTTGCGGGCGGCCTCCGAGATCGCCTTCGGGTCGGTGAAGAGCGCGTCGTCGAGCGCGTGCTGGCAGTGACACGGCGTGCCGATCAGCTTCGCCACCGAGGGTAGCGCCGCACGAACGAGTGACATCGCGGCCGCCGTCGCCTTCACCATGTTCCCGCGAATCTCCTGCAGCAGCGCCTCGCGCCCACCATCGTGCGGGCGCCAGCAGTCGTAGTCGGTGGGCAGGCTGATCGCCGCGTAACAAAGCTCTGCTTCACGGGCGAGTTTGGCCTCGGGCAGCGCGGTCATGCCGATCAGATCGGCTCCCCACGCGCGATGCAGATCACTCTCGGCGCGCGTCGAGAATGCAGGCCCTTCCATCACGACGTACGTCCCGCGGGGATGAACGGTCGTGCCTGTCAACGTCGAGGCCGCCGCCTTGAGCACCGTGCGAACGCTCTCGCAGAACGGCTGCGCGAACTCGACGTGCACCGCGACGTCGTCGAAGAACGTGCCGATGCGGCGGTTGGTGCGATCGATGAGCTGGTCGGGCAGCAGCAACTCTCCCGGGTGCACTTCTTCGCGCAGACTTCCCACCGCCGTCGTCGCGAGCACGTGTGTCACGCCCAGCTTCTTCAGCGCCCAGATGTTCGCGCGGTAGTTCACGGCCGCTGGAGGCGTGGTGTGCCCGACGCCATGGCGCGGCAGCAACGCCACGTCGATGCCTTCGACCTTCGTGATCGCGATGGGCGCAGACGGCGCGCCATACGGAGTCTCGACGCTGGTCGTGGTGCCGCCGAGCGCGCCGAGCGCCTGGCCGAGTGCGGTGCCGCCGATGATGCCGATCATGGTGTCTCCTCAGTAGGTCAGCAGCGCTTCGACACGACCTTCGAGCTTCTTGCGCCCCTCGAGGAACGCGAGCTCGACCACGAAACACGAGCCGAGCACTTCTGCGCCTGCGTCTCTCACCAGGTGCGCCGCCGCGGCCGCCGTTCCACCCGTGGCGAGCAGATCGTCGACGATGAGCACGCGATCGCCCGGCGACATCGTGTTCGCGTGCATCTCGAGCACGCCCTCGCCGTACTCGAGGCTGTACGAGCGCTGCAGCGTCTTGTGCGGCAGCTTGCCGGCCTTGCGCACGAGCGACATGCCGATGCCGAGCGACAGCGCCATCGGAGCGCCGAAGATGAAGCCGCGAGACTCGATCGCCGCGATGCGCGTCAGGCCGGCGCCCTTCCACGGCGCCACCAGCTCGTCGATCAGCCCCTTGAAGAGCACCGGCTCTTCCAACACCGGAGTGATGTCGCGAAAGAGAATGCCCTTCCGAGGGAAGTCGGGGACGTCACGAATGCGATCTCTCAGACGGTTGATGACGGTCATGGGGCACCTTTCGTGTCGAGAAGCGCGCGGACTGTAGCCCGGCTGAGTGGGGTATGAGGCACGCATGTCGTCCGACATCTCAGACGAGGCGCTGCGCGAGCAGTTGGTGCAGTCGTGCCGGCTGCTCTACGAGCGTGGGTTGATCGCCGGCTTCGATGGCAACTCGTCGGTCCGAACGGAGCGCGGCACCGTGCTCGTGACTCCCGCTGGCGTGCACAAAGGGCTGATGAACGCGCGCGACGTGGTGGAGCTCGACCTGCAGACCGGCGCTCCTGTCGCGGGCGGGCAGCCGACGAGCGAGCTGAGCATGCACCTCGCGGTGCTGAAGCAACGCAGCGACGTCATCACAGTGGTGCACTCGCATGCACCGACCGCGGTCGCGATGTCGCTGCTGCCCCACATTTCGATCAACGGCGTGCTGCCC
>JAEUJR010000914.1 GCA_016793585.1 Archangium sp. | reverse complement strand
GCAGCAGACGCGGTTGACCAAGAAGGACGCGGCCCACTTGATGGACGTGGTCTTCGACAACATCGGCAAGGCCGTGAAGGCCGATGCGCGGTTCAGCTACCCCGGCTTCGGCACGTGGAGCATTCGCACGCGCAAGGCCCGCCGTATTCGCAACCCGCAGACGAACGAGCTCATGAAGCTCAAGGCCACCAAGACGATCGGCTTCCGGCCTGCCAAGGAGCTCAAAGACACGCTCTGAGTCGGCTCGAGCGTCGTCGTTGCCCGGGGCTCCGTTCGAAAGGACGGGGCCCTTCGCATGTTCGCGGCACCGCATCAGGGGCCCAGCAGCTTCGGGTCGCCCGTGCCGCCGTCGCCGTAGCGGCGGTAGAGCTCGTCGACCGACAGGTGCTTCGCGGCGGCCATCACCTCGAGCGCCTCACCTGCCTTGATGAAGTGCAGCCCGTGGTCGGTGAAGAGCGAGACGAAGAGGCCCGGCGTCTGGTTGCTGCGAAAGCCCCGGCAGTGGAGAAACAGCACCAGCTTTGGCAGCGCGTTCGTGAGGAAGAACTCGTCGACGTTCGCGCGCGGCACGAAGAGCTCGTAGCTGAACGCCGCGGCGCCCGACTCGGCCTCGAGGGTGGCGCGCACGTCGTCGATGGCCCGGTTCGCTTCGGCCACCGGCGCCTGGTGGAAGGCGCGCTTCATCAACGCGTCGACGAGGGGCGTCACCGGTTCACCATCACCGCGCCTGGCCCCGGCAGCTCGGCTTCGGGGTCGAGCGACTCACCGTCGCGGCGCAGCTCGAAGTGCAGGTGCACCCCCGTGGCCGTGCCCGTCTTGCCCGCCCAGCCGATGACGTCACCGCGCTTCACCGTCTCGCCCGGCTGCACGGCCCAGGCCGACAAGTGGCTGTAGCGCGTCGCGAGGTGTGGGTCGTGCTGCAGCTCAACCTGTTTGCCGTGCCCCTGATTCCACCCGGCGAAGGCCACCACGCCCGGCGCGGCTGCGTAGACGGGCTGGGCGCGCGCGGCTTCGAGATCGACGCCGGCGTGAAAGCGATACTCCCCGTGCACGGGGTGCAGGCGCTCGCCCCACGGGCTCGTGACGCTCACCGGGTCGACGGGCCAGCTGAAGGTGGCGGGGTTCGCGGCGACCAGCTTCTTGCCCCGGCTGGTGACGACCAGCTTCATCGTCAGGTTCGCGAGCGTACGCTGCGAGCGCGTCGAGACATCGAGCGGAACGTCACCGAAGCGCGCCCCGTCGGCCTCGAGCGCCGTCTGCAGCCACAGCCGCGCGCGCACGAAGTCGAGCATGGTGGCGTTCGTCGTCAGGGCGTCGACATCGTCGAGCACCGCGAGCCAGGCGTCGGCATGGGCGCGCGGCATCGGCGCGCCGCGGCTCACCTGCCCACGCGTCTTCTCGCCGTCGTCGACGAAGCGCTGCAGCCGTTCGAGCAGCACCGCCGACCCGATGGGCTGGGCTCTGGGGTTCGCCTTCGGAGCGCCGAGCACCTCTTCGGGATCGATGCGCTCGATGGGCGCCGACGCGCAGGCCGTCATCACGAAGAGAAGGAGCCACCGAACGCGCATCGCTCGCCAAACCGTAGCAGCGAGCGGGTGGCGCCGCCGCTTTCGACCCTCGCGACCTGCGGGGCTTCTGGAGTAGGCAGCTGTCCGCCATGTCCGTTCCATCGCCCGGCTCGTTGTCGTCCCGCATCGAGCTGTCGGCTTCGGCGTTTCGCGCCAACGTCGCCGCGTTTCGCACCACGGCCGGGCCCTCGCGACGAGTGGGCGCCGTGCTCAAGGGCAACGCGTACGGCCACGGCTTCAGCGAGATGCTGCCCCTCGCGCACGCAGCCGCCGACGCCCTGTACGTCATCACGCCCGGAGAAGGCCTCGCGGTGCGCGCGTTCGAGGCCCAGCAGGCCGCGGCGCGACGCGACGTGCTCGTCATCGGCGCCACCGCTGCGGCCGAGGTCGTCGAGCTGGCCGAGGCTGGTGTCGACGTGGTGGTGGCCGACGGCTCGTACGACGCCGCCGTTCCGCTGCTGCGCGCCAGAGGGCTGAGCGCCTCCATTCACCTGCACCTCGACACCGGCCTCGGCCGGGAGGGCTTCACCCGGCAGCAGCTCGAAGCCGGCGCCGCCGATGGCCTCGCCGCAGCGCGCGACGTGCTGAAGGTGAAGGGGGTGTTGAGCCACTTCGCCAACACCGAAGACGTCACCGAGCAGTCGTACGCGAGCACGCAGCTCGACGCCTTCGCGCGTTCGTTCGAGCTGCTGCAGCAGCGCCTCGGGCTGCCCGCGACGACGCAGCGCCACTTCGCGGCCAGCGCGGCCGCCCTCGTGTTGCCGCCGTCACGGTTCGACGTCGTGCGCGTGGGCATCAGTCTCTATGGCCTGTGGCCTTCGACCGAGACCCGGCTTTCGGCGAAGGTGGTGCTGGGCGAGCTGCCGGCGCTGTACCCGGTGCTGACGTGGCGCTGCCCGAGTCAGGTCGTGAAGTGGCTGCCCGCCGGCAGCTACGTCGGCTACGGCTGCACCTGGCGGTGTGGCTCGGACACGCGAGTGGCCGTGCTGCCCGTCGGCTACTGGGACGGCTACCCGCGCCTCGCGTCTGGCAAGGCGCACGTGCTGGTGAACGGCAAGCGGTGCCCGGTGCTCGGCCGCGTGATGATGAACCACCTCATCGTCGACGTGACGCACGCGGTGACGAACGAGGCGCCGCTGATGGCGACGCTGCTGGGCCGCGATGGTGACGAGAGCATCTCGGCCGAGACGCTGGCCGGCTGGGCGCAGACGATTCACTACGAGCTCGTCACCCGGCTCGGCGCGCACGTGCCCCGCCGCGTCGTGGAGTGAGAAGATGCCTCGCGAAACCGCCGCTGAACGGCGCCACCGCGCGCTCGCCGTCATCGAACGCCTCGACGCCGCGATGCCCGAGGCGAAGATCGAGCTCGACTTCACCACGCCGCTCGAGCTGCTCGTCGCCGTCATCTTGTCGGCGCAGACGACCGACAAACGGGTGAACCTCGTCACGCCTGCGCTCTTTCGCGACTTTCGCAGCGCCGCCGACTACGCCAACACCACGCCGAAGGTGCTCGAGGGCTACCTCAAGACCGTCGGCCTCTTTCGCAACAAGTCGAAGGCGCTCGTGAAGCTCGGGCACGCGCTGCTCGAACATCACGGCGGGCAGGTGCCCACCTCACGCGCCGCGCTCGCCGAGCTGCCCGGCGTCGGGAACAAGACGGCCGGCGTCGTCACCATTCACCTCGACGGCGAGAAGGCGTTCCCCGTCGACACGCACATTCTGAGGCTCTCGAAGCGGCTCGGCTTCTCGAGCTCACCCAAACCCGACGTCGTCGAGGCCGACCTGCGGCGCCTGCTGCCCGACACGCACTGGTTCAAGGCCCACCAGCTGATCATCTGGCACGGCCGGCGGGTCTGCGACGCGCAGTTTCCCGGCTGCCACCGCTGCGTCATCTCGTCGCAGTGCCCGAAGCGTGGCGTCCCGAAGAAGAACATGCGGCCGAAGAAGTGAGGGTGCAGCCCCACGCCTGTTCACTCGTGTGCACAGTTTCTGGGGGCTCGACCCCACGTTGTGTTGACCGCTGTGGGCACATTGCTCAGCGACTCACTCACGCGTGTCGACCTTGAAGGCAACGACCGCGTCACCCGGTAACATCAAGGTGTTCTGGGGAGAGTCGAGGAGAATTCGAAGAGTCGGCAATCGTCAGAGCGCTCGCTGGTTGCACCACTTGCATCTGTCGGGTGTCAAACAACGAGCGTGAATGAGCCGGCGAGAATGCCGGAGCAGTTGGGGGCCCCAGAAGGGTGACGCGCCGGCCGGGTCGCGTCAGTTCCGAGGTCGCACGAGTGAACGAAACAAGTCGAGATCGACAGCGCGAAGCAACGAGGCAGCGTCTCTACGAGGCGGCGTTGGGCATTTTCCGACGTGATGGTTTTCGAGATGCGCGGGTCGACGACATCACGCTGGTCGCAGGCGTGAGCCGTACGGCCTTCTACTTTCACTTCCCAACCAAGGAGGACGTGCTCACCGAGTTGATGCGGCGAACCGAGCAGCCCATCGCCGACGCGGTGGCGATGATGCCTCCACAGGCCGAGCTCAGCGCGGTGCTCGAGACGGTCGCCGAGCTGATGAACCGGGCCTGGCAAGACGAGCGCGCCCTCATCGTCGACGCCATGGCGATCGGCATGCGCATCGAGTCGAGCGCGTTTCCCAAGTCTCCGAACGGCCTTCGTGCGCTGTTGCTGAACCGTTTCGAAGCCGCGTCGAAGGCGGGGCAGCTGGTCGAGAGCCAGAAGGCGTGCCTGCTGGTCGACCTCTACCTGCTCAACTGCATGGCGGCGATGGCGGCGTGGGCGCAGGACGTCGATCGCAGCCTGCTCGACTCGTTGAGAACGGCCAACCGCCTCTTCCTCGACGGGGCGCGGCGGGCCTTCAAGAGCTGAGGTTCACGCGCTCGCGTCGTTTCAACGCGCTTCGGCTCCCGCGCCGGAGCGCTTTTTCTTTGCCTCGGCCGCCGCCTCTTTCTTGTCGGCTTCCTGCGCGGCCTGGAGCTTCTTCATGCGCTTGCGAATGAGCTCGCGCTTCAGGGTCGAGATGTGGTCGACGAACATCGTGCCCTTGAGGTGATCGGTCTCGTGCTGCACGGCGATCGCCAGCAGGCCGTCGCACTTGAGCGTCTGTTCGACCCCCTGCTCGTCGAGGAAACGAACCGTGATGATCGCGGCGCGGTCGACGTCTTCGGCCTCACCGGGGATCGAGAGGCACCCCTCTTTGTATTCGACCTTCCCCTCGGAGGTGAGGATCTCGGGGTTCACCATGGCCAGCGGCTTCGCCTCGGGCTGCCGGGGCGTGGTGTCGAGCACGATGACGTTCTTCAAGACGCCAATCTGCGGGGCGGCGAGGCCGACGCCGTCGGCCGCGTACATCGAGTCGAAGAGATCTTTGATGAGCGCGCGGGTCGAGTCATCGACCGCGGCGACGGGTTGAGCCTTCTGCTTGAGCACTGGGTGGGGCCACACCAGGATTTCGCGAACCATGCCCTTCCTTGTAACGCCGAGGGGCGGTCTCCGCCAAGCGCGGGGCCCCGCCGTCAGTCGAGCAGGTGGCGGGCGTACTCGGCGCGGCGGCGCTCGTCTTCCAGGGCCCGGGCTGCCTCTTCGATGAGGGTCGACACCACCTGGGCGCGCTGCTGCAGCGAGGCGTCGGGGTGGCCGGTGTACTTGATGGGGTCGAACTCTTCGGCGAGGCGGCGGAAGGCGCGCTGCACGTCGTCGCTCGAGGCCGACCGCGAGAGCCCCAGAATCGAGAAGTAGTCCGCGTCCTGCACCTCGTCGTACTTGGCCTCGAGGCGGCGAACGTCGAGGTCGCCCGACACCACGGGCGCGGGCTTCTCTGGCGGCTTGACCTCGATGACGCCGAGCAGCTTCGCGACCAGCAGGGCACGAAAGGCGTGCTCCTGCTTGAGGCCTGCGGCCAGCGTGAGGTCTTCGACCGAGGCCTCGCCGTCGACCCACGAGAGCATCTTGCGCTCCTTGTCGGTGAAGCCCATGGCGCGCAGGTCGACGTCGTTCTCGGTCGCGACGCAGATGGCCTCGGCGCCACCCAGCGTCTCGAGCAACACGTCGGTGGGCACGGCGCGGCGCAGGGCCTCGGCGAGCAGCGGCAGCGTGGAGCGGGGCACGGCCACCAGCAGCACCTGAATCGACGGCGGCTCATCAGAGAGGCGGTACTGCGTCGTCTCTTCGCTGAAGGCCTCGAGGGCGACGGCTTCGGTCGCGCGCTGGAGCAGCGGAATCGTCTCGATCTCCCGCAGGTAGCCGCGCGCCTTCATGGCGTCGAGCTGCTCCTGCGCAGTGGCGGTGCGCAGCAGCCGCAGCTCGGCCTCCTGCCGGGCGTCGATGAGCCCGTCACGGCGGGCGCGATCGATGAGCGACTCGTGATCGAACGACGACTCGGCGCCGTGGAGCGCGCCCTTCTTGAACCACAAGGTGCGGGTGCCGCCGCGAACGCCGAGCTCGAGGCGAACGTCGGCCTGCGCGGCGACCAGGGTGCTGACCAGCGTCGCGAGCTCGCCCAGCGAGACGGTGCCGTTGCGGGGAAGGCCCAGCGCGCGGCGGCCAGGCAGGGCGAGGTTCATCACCTGCCGGTGCTCCATGGCCTTGAGCCGCTCGGTGGTGAGCTGCGCGAGGGCATCGGCTTCGTCGGCGCGCGCCCGCTGCGTCTCGAGCGCCTCTTTGTGGCTCGCCACGTCGGTCGAGAGGGCGACGGCTCGGGCCCGCTCGCCTTCGAGCTGCGACTCGAGCTCGCCCAGCCGCTCGTCCTGCGCCTTCGCTGCGTCGAGCAGCTGCTCGCGCTCGCGCTTGAGGTTCTCGATCTCGGCGAGCAGGGCTGGGCGTTCGCCCATCACGGTCGCGAGCTCGTGCGTGGCGTCTTCGAGCTTCTGGCGGGTCTCGTCGAGATCGGTGCGCACCGAGTCGAGCTCGCCCTTCGTCACCGAGAGCGCGCCTTCGACTTCGCTCGCCAGCTTGAGCGCCGCCTCGGACTCGCCGCGCGCCTCGACGGCCTGGGCCACGGCCTTCTCGAGCTTCGTGGAGAGCTCGTCGCGCTTCTCTTCGACCTCCATGCGGGCGAGGCGCTCATCGTCGAGCTGCGTCGTCAGCTCCTTCACGCGGCTCGCGGCGAGCTCGAGCTGCGCGCGCACTTCCTTCAAGTCGTTCTGCAGCGTGGCCTTCTCGCCGTCGAGCTTCGCGGCGCGGCTCTCGGCCTTGCGGGCGGCGTCCTGCTCGTGGGTGAGACTGGCGAGCAACGACTCTCGCTCGGCGGCGCGCTCGACGGCGGTGGCGTTGGTGACGTCGAGCTGGCGCTCCAGCGAGTCGAGCTGCCTCGCGAACTCGACGGCCTTCGTCTCGTGCCCGGCGATGAGCTGGTCGCGGCGCTCGAGCTCGGCCTCGAGCTCGTTCACGCGGGCCGACAGCGCGGTCTCGCGGTCGGCGTGCGCTTCAGTCAGGGCCTCGAGGCGCGAGGTGAGCTCGGTCTCCTGGGCCGCACGGCGTGCCTCGGCCTGGGCGCTGACGGCCTCGAGGTCGGAGGCGAAGCGTGCCTGTGACTCCTGCCGCTCGCTGTCGAGCTGGCTGGTGAGCGTCTTCACCTCTTCGCGCAGCTCTTCGAGCTGATCTTCCACCGCGGCGCGGGCTTCACGCTCGCGGCGCACGAGCTGCTCGGCGTGTTCGGCGCGGCGCTTGATGGCGTCGAGCTCTGACTCGGCACGGCGGCGCTCGGCGTCGGCAGCCTGGCGCTGCGACTGCGAGATGGCGCGGCTCTCGTGGGTGATCGCCTCGGCGCGCGCGAGCACCTCTCTGGCGGTCGCGGAGTCGACGGGGGCCGGCATGACCGACGTCGGCGTCTCGGGCTCCATCGGCGTCGAGGTCGGGTCGGCGGCACCGTCAGGCGGCGTCGTGGTGACGTCGGCGAACGAGGTCTCGTCGGAGCTGGACGAGTCGGTGAAGCGCTCGGTGTCGACCGCGGGCTCGGGCGGTTCGGCCGGCTCGTTCAGCGGCTGCACTGGCGGCGGGGTGAAGGCGGGCTGGGCGGCCTGGGCTTCTCGTGCGGCCCGGCGGCGGGCGGCTTCGGCGCGCACCTCGTCTTCGAGCCGCTGCAGCTCGTCGTCTTCGGTGGGCAGCTGCTGCAGCGACGACTCGACCGACGCCATCGCCTGCGCCTCGACGTCGCGGTGAAGCTCGTCTTCGAGGCTCGGCAAGTCGCCGAACAGCCGCGTCATCGTCGAGGGTGAGGCTTCGAACGGTGGTTGCTCGAGGTCGGCCGTGGGCGGATCGGGCGGCGTGGGCGCCGCGTCTTCGATGAGCTCCTGCGTCTGGGGGTGTTCGTCCGCCGGAGTGGCCGAGGGCGGGCGGGTCGCACGCCAGGGCTCGGGCTCGTCGAGCTTCGGGGGATCTCGCAGCGGCGTGGTCTCGGTCGGCGGCTCCGAGACGGTCCAGTCCTGGCCGTCCTCCGAGGCGCGCATCTGTGACTGCACCGTCTTCGCGAAGTGCTCGGGGTCGATGGGCAGCGGCTCGACGTGGTACCCGAACCCGGGAATCGACTCGCCGAGCAGCACGACGTGGAGCAGCTGTGCGTCGGGGTGTTGCTGCAGCTCCTCCAGCACGATCGCGCCGCGCTCCGACTCGACGGTGGGCTGCAGAATGACGAGGCCCGGCAGGTGATGGCCCCACGCGATGACGGCGTCGGCCGCGCTGGTCGCGAGAATCACCTCGTAGCCTTCGCGCCCGAGCACACGCTTCACCGAGGCGATGGTGGAGAGGTCGTCGGCGACGAGGAGAACCGGCGGAGCCATGAGTGGGCGACACGTTGCTACAGGCATGCCGGGCTGTCGAAAAACCGGCCGCGCGGTCGTGTGGAACGCTCGCCGCGTCATCACGCGTCTCATCGCCCTCGTGCGCCGACTCCGCTCCGCCACGCTGAAGGTCTGCCTCGGGCTGCTCCTGGGGCTCGTCATCGCCGAAGGCGTCTTCCGGCTGCGCGACGACGGCGCGTTCCCGCACGTGAACCTGTACCTGCCCGACGCCGAGCTGGGCACCAGGCTCGAGCCCTTCGCGACGCAGCGCCTCGCGTTCACCGGCAACCCCGCCACCTCGCTGCGCATCAACTCCCGCGGCTTTCGGGGGCCCGAGTGGCCAGCGCCCGTGCCAGACGAGCTCATCGTCGTCGGTGACTCGCAGGTGTTCGGCCTGGGCGTCGAAGAAGCCGACACGTTTCCTTCGCAGCTCGCGAAGGCGAGTGGGCGGCAGGTCATCAACGCAGGAGTGCCGACGTACGGGCCCTTCGAGTACCTCGCGGTCGCCAGACGACTGCAGCGCGAGCGGCCCGGCGCGAAGATCGTGTTCGTCTTCAACGTCGCCAACGACTTCTTCGAGCTCGACCGCCCAAACGTGAAGCGCCACGCCGTGTGGGACGGGTGGGCCGTGCGCCGCGAGAATGCACCGGGCCGTGTTCGCGACTTTCCGGGCCGGCGCTGGCTGTTCTCACAGTCGCACCTCGTCTTCGCGTTGCGGAAGCTGCAGCTCGAGCGACAGCAGGTGCGGGGAGACTCCGAAGCGCTCGCCGAGTTCGACGGCCGCGATCGGGGCACCACGAGTGAGGGCTCGTGGACGGACCTGCTGACCGAGGCCGAGCGGCAGCAGCGTGCACCGGCCCCCACGATGCATGGTCAGGGCCCGGCCGATCTCGCCCAGCGCCTCGCGCCCCTCGAAGCGCAGATTCGCGAGAGCACGAAGGCGCTCGACTCGCTCGCCCGCCAGGACGATGGGCCGCGCGGCATTCGCAGCGAGCGCTTGATGAACGAGGTGCTCACGAGACAGGTCGGCGACGTGGTGCGCGACACGGGCAGCGAGATGGCGAGGTCGATTCCCGTGACGGCCGAGCTGCTGGCGACCGCTGCAAAAGAGAAGGCGCGGCTCACCGATCTGCGGCGGCGCCTCGAGCTCGCGCGGGTGCCTCACGACGAGACGCTCAAGCGCAGCTACGCCGAACTCGAGCAGTTGCGGTGGGAGCTCCCGGCGCCGGTGGTCGAGGCGAAGGTGGTGCCGGGCGTGGCGGTGCTCGATGCGCTCGCGAGCCTGCCGGACTCGACGCTCGTGGTGTTGCCCCTCGACGTGCAGGTCTCGTCGACGGAGTGGGCGAAGTACGGCGCGACGCCGACGAAGATGGAGCCGACCCTCGAGCTCAACCAGGCGCTCGTTGCCGCCGCCCACGAGCGTGGCCTGCGAGCCGTCGAGCTCACCGACACCCTGCGTGCTGCCGAGCCCGGCGCGTTTCTGCTCGGCGACCTTCACCTGACGCCGAAAGGTACGCGCGCTGCTGCTGCCACCGTCGCCGAGGCGCTGAAGGTGATGCCCAATCGCCCTGCTGTACCTGAGCAGCCCTCGCTGCCGTCGCCTCAGGCGTGGAGCGCGGCGCCCACGCTCACCGTCAAAGGCGGCGCCGAGGCCGGCTGCGAGACGAAGCGGGTTCGAGACTGGCTCCGCGTGCGCTGCGAGTCGAAGAACCCGGGCTTCTGGTTCTCCTCGCTCCGCTTGCTCGAGGGGCTGCGCGGCGAGGCCCAGCTGGCGGTCGCGCGAAATCGGGCCTCGGCCGTGCTGCCGCTGCGCGCAGAGGGACGGTGGCGGGTCGGCTTCGTCGTGAGTGGTTACGACCAGCAAGCCGAGCGGGTGCTGACGGTGGCGTGGCGCGAGGGCGAGCCTGTGATCGAGTTCTCACGTGCCGCGAGCGACTCGCCCGTGACGCCAGCGCCGGTCGCCGAGGCCTTGCTCGACTGTGAAGCGCGGCTCGGCGGGCCAGCGTCGATTCCGTGGGGCAACCTCGAGGCCGACTCGCCTTGTCTCGAGTACCCCGACTGCGTTCGTCGCCTCGCGTGCGCGCAGGGGCACCCGTTTGTGAAGCCCCGATGCCCGAAGGGCAGCACCACCGCCGGCCCCGACTTCAGGTGTCTGCGCAGGTGCACCGACGACGCGGCGTGCGTCGACGCGTTCGGGCCCGGCAGCCGGGGAAGGTGCCTGCCCGCTGGCGCCGAGCGCGTCTGTTTCTAGCCCCTCACGCGGCCAGCTTGCGCAAGACCCGCTCGAGATCGCGCTGGTGCAGCGGCTTGGGAATGGAGTCGTTCATTCCCGCCTCGAGGCACCTCTGGCGATCGTCGTCGAACGCGCTGGCGCTCACCGCGACGATGGGCACGACGTTGCCGCGCGCCCGCAGCCGTCTCGCCAGCTCGAAGCCATCGACCGCCGGCATGTGCAGGTCGGTGAAGACGACGTCGACGACCTCGTGATCGAGCAGGTCGAGCGCCTCCTGGCCGTCCTTCGCGACCAGCACCTCGACGCCCAGGTGCGCGAGCAGGCCACGAGCCACCATCACGTTGAGCGCGTTGTCGTCGGCGACCAGCGCGCGCGCGTCGAAGTGCGAAGGCCGGGGCTCTGCGGGCGTGGCCGTGGGCGCCGAGGTGGGCAGCGTCAGGTCGACGCGAAAGGTGCTGCCCCGCGGCGTCGACGACTCGACGACGATCGACCCGTTCATCTGCTCGACGAGCTGCCTGCAGATGGCGAGACCCAGGCCCGTGCCGCCGTACCTGCGCGTGGTCGACGAGTCGGCCTGCTGGAAGGCGACGAAGAGGCGCTGGCGCTGCTCCTCCGACATGCCGATGCCGGTGTCGGTGACGCGGAAGGTGAGGGCGACGTCGGCGCCCTGGGCCATCGTCGTGATGGTGACGCGCACCCCGCCGCGGTGGGTGAACTTGAGCGCGTTGGTGACCAGGTTCGAGAGCACCTGCCGCAGCCGGGTCTCGTCGCCGAGCACCCACTGCGGGCCGGGCCCGGTCCACCGGTGCTCCAGCTCGAGCCCCTTCTCGGTGGCCTGCCCCAGATGCAGCGTGACCACCTGCTCGACGAGGCTGCGCACGTCGACCGGCTGCTGCTCGAGCGTCAGCTTGCCGGCCTCGATCTTCGAGAGGTCGAGCAGGTCGTTGATGATGGTGAGCAGCGAGCGCCCGGCGCCCGAGATGTTCGCGACGAGCTCGCGGCTCGCGACGTCGAGCGGTGCGCGCTCGAGCAGCTGGGTCAGCCCGAGCACCCCGTTGAGCGGCGTTCGAATCTCGTGGCTCATCACGGCGAGGAAGCGGCTCTTGGCGGCGTTCGCGGCCTGCGCAGCCGTGGCGAGCGCCTGCAGCTCGACGTTCTGGCGCGCGATGAGCTGGCGCTGGGCGAAGTCCTTGCGGTGCAGCACTGCAGCCGCGAACGTCAACATGCCGCCCAGCACCGTGAAGGTCGTCGCGTTCGCCACGCAGGTGAGCCGCAGCGCCGCGTTGCTCTGAAACAACGGCAGCAGGCCCACGAAGAGGGCGAGGCCCGCGAGCTGCGCGGGGATCGCGATGCGCGGCCGCACCCGCAGAAAGAGCGGCACCGTCACGTTGACCACGAGCAAGGGCGTCACCGCGGTGGTGACCAGCTGGTCGATGGCCGCGAGCGTCGCGCCGAGCGTCATGGCCCACATGACCGCGATGACCGGCAGGCCGATGATCACCGCCCGGCGATTTCGGCCGAGCGCGCCCACGAGCGAGATCGCCAGGGCCACCACGAGCCCCACCGCGTGAGACGTGCCGATGTGGCTTCGCCAGAGCGTGTCGCCTTCGGCCATCGCGAAGAGGGCGACGTGCACCACGTGAATGCCCGCGAGCGCCAGGAAGCCCCAGCGCGTGCGTTCGAAGTTGGTCGAGTGCCGCTCCTCGACGAAGCGCTGCTCATCAGCTGGGGTGAGTTCGACCCAGATGCTCACCTTCGAAAGATAACGAGGGCCTCAGAGCATCGCGCCCGGATCGACGTCGATGATCACCTTCACCGTCGACGACACCTCGTCGAGGGCGCGTTCGATGGCGTCGAGGGGGCCGGCGATGGCCGCATGTGTGGGGCCCTTCACCACGAGCTGCCAGCGGGTCTTTCCCTTGATGCGCGAGATGGGCGCCGGCGCCGGGCCGAGCAACCGCACCCCCTGTGACGACGGTGGCATCGCGCGCGCGGCGATGGCGGCGAGCTGCTGCGCGGTGCGGGCACAGAGCTCGGCGTTGTCGGACTCGAAGCGAATCGACGCCATGCGCGAGGTCGGCGGCCATTGCAGCGAACGCCGGCGCGCGAGCTCGGCGTCGGAGAAGCCCTCGAAGTCGTTCTTCAGCATCGCGGCGATGGGCAGGGCATCGGGGTTGTACGCCTGCACGATGACGCGGCCGGCGTCGGCGCCACGGCCCGCGCGCCCAGCGACCTGCGTGAGCAGATGAAACGTTCGTTCGGCGGCGCGGAAGTCGGGCAGCGAGAGGGCCGTGTCGGCGAGCACGACCGCCACCAGCGTCACGCCGGGAAAGTCGTGGCCCTTGGCGACCATCTGCGTGCCGACGAGCACGTCGAGCTCACGCCGGGCGAAGCTCGAGAGCAGATCGGTGAGCCGCTCGTTCGTCGTCACCGCGTCACGATCGAGCCGGCCCAGCCGCGCCTGGGGAAACGCCTCGGCGACCTCGGCCTCGATGCGTTCGGTGCCGACGCCCAGCTGCAGCAGCGGCCCATCACACTCCGGGCAGCCCTTCGGCAGCGGGTGCGCGCGGCCACAGTAGTTGCACTGCACGCGGCCGCTGGCCCGGTAGTACGTGAGGCACACGTCGCACTCGGAGCACTTGAGGTTCTGCCCGCACACCTCGCACGTGAGGAAGGTGGCGTGCCCCCGGCGATTCAAGAAGAGGATGATCTGCTGCCCCTTCTCGAGCGTCTCGCGCATCGCCTGCTTGAGCGGCCCCGACAGCATGGGCGGCTCGGTGTCGCGGGTCTCCACCGTCTTCGGGCGCTCGAGGCGCAGATCGACGAGGTGCAGCTCGGGCATCGGGCGATCGTCGACGCGGCGGGTGAGCTTCAGGTGCCGGTAGCGGCCCTTGCGGGCGTTCTCGAGCGTCTCGAGTGATGGCGTCGCGCTGCCGAGCACCACCAGACACTTCGCCTGCCGCGCGCGCATGACGGCGAGGTCGCGCGCCTGGTACCGCAGCTTCTCGTCCTGCTTGAACGACGGGTCGTGCTCTTCGTCGACGACGATGACGCGCAGATCGGCCACGGGCGCCCAGATGGCCGAACGAACGCCGACGACGACCTTCACGTCTCCGCGGCGAAGCCGTTGCCAGGCGCGAAGGCGCTCGCTGTCGGTGAGCGCGCTGTGCAGCACGGCGACGCTCGGCCCGAAGCGGCTGCGAAACCGGCCCACCAGCTGCGGCGTGAGCGCGATCTCGGGCACGAGAATGAGCGCTCCATGGCCGGCCGAGAGCGCACGCTCGACGATGCGCAGGTAGACCTCGGTCTTTCCGCTGCCCGTCACGCCCTGGAGCAGCACCGGCGCGAAGCCCCCCGCGTCGAGCAGCGCCTCGAGCTCGGCGCCGACGCTCGCCTGTTCGTCGGTCAGCTTCGCAGGCCGGGCGCTGCCCATGCCGTCGACCACGCCGTGCACGAGCGCCTGCGTCTCGAGGCGCACGAGGCCCTTCTTCACCAGCGCGCGCAGGTGCTCCCTCGCGCCGGGAATCGCGTGCGCCACCTCGTCGACGTTCGCGCGCCCCCCGACGGCGAGCAGGTACGAGAGCGCGGCCTGCTGTGCCGGCGCACGCGTCAACGTCGAGGGATCTGCTCCGACTTCTGCGATGGCGAAGTGAACGACCTCGGCGCGCGACTGCTTCTCCTCCTGCGCCTTCGTGAGGCCCGGTGGCAACGTCGCGCGCAGCACTTCACCGAGCGGGTAGCGGTAGTGCTGCGCCGCGAACCGGCACAGCTCGACGACGTCGGGCGTCAGCGCAGGCTCAGCCTCGAGCGTGGCGGTGATGGGCTTGAGCTTCTTGCGAACCGTCTCGGACGGCGCGGGCGCAGGCCCCAGGTAGAACCCGAGAATGGTGGAGCGGCCGAACGGCACCTTCACCCGCAGGCCGGGCGCGAGCTTCGGCTTGAGCTCGGCGGGCACCGAGTAGGTGAACTCGCCGCGAACGGGGCGGCCGACGGCGACGGCGGCGAACTCGTCGGGACCGAAGAGAGACGCCGTCACGGCTGCACGTTCAGAACTTCGTCTTCTCGAGATCGGCGCGCGTGTCGGCGGTGAGGGCGGTCAGGCGCAGCTGCAGCTCCTGCCCTTTGTAGACCTCGACGACGCGAGGCAGCCAGTCGGCGACCGACGCCGAGCTGTAGTCGACGAAGCGCACGTCCCACGAGCCTCGGTCATCGGTGAACTTGATGCGCGCAGGCATGAAGCGGTCGGGCGGAATGCGATCGCGATAGACCCAGTACTGCGGGCTGCCCTCGGCGCGGTTGCCGATGGCGAAGGTGAGCTGCCCCAGGAACCGCGCGTGCGAGACGAGCTTGGTGTCGACCTTGAGCGCCGCCAGGTGCCGCTCGATGCTGGCGCGGGTCTCACCTTCACCGGCGCTCTTCAAGGCGAACAGGGCGCAGAGCTCTTCGAGCGCGACCTCGGCCGCGGCGAATGCAGGCCCTTCGACGCGCTTCTTGCCGGTCGAGGTGGCGACGGTGAACGTCTTGTTCGACTCGAGGCTGGTGAGATCGAGGCGGCAGCGGCCCGGGTACTTGATGCTGAGCTGCGCGGTGAGCGGCAGATCGCCCGAGACCCACGTCGACGACAGCGACGAGGCCACCTCTTTGGCGATCGCCGGCGCGACGGCGCCGGTGCCGTCGACCTTCAGGCCCGTGAGGGTCAGGTCGTCTCGGGTGCCCGCGTACCGGCGAAGAATGGAGTACGTCGGCATCACGTAGGCGACGACGAGCGCGGCGACGAAGAAGCGCATGACGACTGCTTCATACCCCGCAACGGTCGGGGGTCGAGGGCGAACTCACGGGCGCAACTGCCCGGAAATCTGGCTGGGAACTCGACCGTGATCGCCTGCGTTGTACAACCCGCTGCAGCCATGTTGCGTTCGCTCCTGCTGCTCGTCGTGCTCTCGGCCGCCCCTGCGTTCGCGCAGGAAGCCGACCAGCCGATGCCGACGCCAGTTCACCCCGGGCCCGACCTTCGCGACCTGATGCACTCGCGCAACATGGCGATGGGCGGCGCGTACATGTCGATGGGCTACGGCGCAGAAGTCATCGGCGGAAACCCGGCGGCGCTCTCGGCGTACAAGCGCTACCAGATCGAAGCGTCGGGCGCGTGGGACGTGCCCAACGGCATGGGCTTCGGAACGCTCGGGCTGGCCGACTCCACGAACCAGATCGCGGGCGGCATCAGCTACCACTTCGTCACCTTCGGCGGCCTCGAGCGGCGCTGGGCGCACGTCACGACGATGGCGCTCGCGTACTCCATCGCCGACTGGATTCACCTGGGCGTCGCAGCCCGGCACCACGTCATCGTCGGCGCGTCGAACACGAACTCGATCACCATGAACGCGGGCCTGCTCCTTCGGCCGGCCAGCTTCCTGTCGATCGGCGTCTCGGGTCACAACCTCATCAACAACTTCAACAAGGACATCACCCGCTTCTTCGTGGCCTCGGTGAGCGCGCTGATTCTCGGCCAGCTGACGCCGTGCTTCGATCTGCGCGCCGACTTCAACGAGGCGACGCCGCGGTTCGCGTACCAGGGTGGGCTCGAGTGGCTCATCGCCATGAGCTTCCCGGTGCGCATCGGGTACCAGTTCGACGGCATCATGAACCACCAGTACCTCTCGGGCGGCATCGGCTGGTTCACCGAAGGCAGCGGCGTCGACCTCGCGTATCGCCACGAGCTCGGTGGCGCCGAGGGCAGGCTGATCTCGCTCACGGTGAAGATTCAGCTCGGCCAGTGAAGGCGCTCGTCGTCGGAGCAGGCGCCGTCGGTCAGGTCTTCGCGCTGCACCTCGTGCGCGCCGGAGTCGACGTCACCTTCGCGGTCCGGTCTCCCGAGAAGGTTCACCCGACGGTGGTGACGCGGCTGGGCTGGTTCGGTCGCGCGTGGCGGCACGAGGTCTCGGTGCGCGCGGTGTCGTCGGTGAACGAGGCGTACGAGCTGGCGTTCATCACCGTGCCGTCCGACGCGCTCCAGGGCGAGTGGATGGCGTCGATCATCGGGCAGCTCGGGAAGGCGATCGTCGTCGGGTTGCAGCCGGGGCTCGAAGATCGTGCGCGGCTGTTGAAGCTCGGTGTGCACGAAGAACGCTTCGTGCGCGGGCTCATCAGCCTCGTCAGCTTCGCGACGCCGCTCTCGCCGGCCGACACGTCGCCGCCCGGCTACGCCTACTGGTTGCCGCCGCTGTCGCCGTTCGCGTTCGACGGGCCGGCGTCGCACGTCGAAACCGTGGTGAGCACGTTGACCCGCGGCGCGCTGCCGGCGGTCCATCGGCGAGGGCTCGAAGAAGAAGTCATCTTCTTCACGGCCGCGCTGCTGGTGACGATTCGGGCGCTCGAGCGGCACGGCTGGTCGCTGCACGCGCTCGCCGACGACCCCGCACTGTCGGTTGCGGCGAGTGCGCAGGCGCTGGCCATCGTCTCGCGCCGGCTCGATCGCAGGACGCCGCTGGGGCCGAAGCTGACGACGCAGCCGTGGTTGCTCGCGCTCGCTGCGCCCATCGTTCCGCTCGTGGTGCCGTTCGACTTCGAGACGTACGCGCGTGTGCACTTCACGAAGGTGGCGCCGCAGTCACGGCTGTTGCTCGGAGAGCTGGTCACCGAGGGCCGGACGTTCGGTCTGCCCGTCGATGCGTTGGAGAACATCCTCGCCGGGGTGTAGTGAAGCGCGCATGAGCAACCCGATGGAGCTGATGCGCGAAGTGTCGAAGGGAACGCTGTCGGACTACCTGGGCATCGAGCTGGTCGAGCTGACGAAGGAGCGCGTCGTCGCCCGCATGCCGGTCGAGAAGCGCGTGCACCAGCCGTTCGGTCTGCTGCATGGTGGCGCGAGCGTGGTGCTGGCCGAGACGGTCGCGAGCATCGGCGCGTGGCTGAACGTCGGTGAGTCGGGGAAGAACGCGGTCGGGCTCGAGATCAACGCGAACCACGTGCGCGGGAAGCGCGATGGCATCGTGACCGCGACGGCCACGCCGCTGCACCTCGGGCGCGCGACGCACGTGTGGGAGATCAAACTGACCGACGAGGCCGGCAAGCTGGTGTGCATCTCGCGGTGCACGATGGCCATCGTCGAACCCTGAAGCGTAGAGTCTCCGTCATGCAGAGTTCGCCTCCGCCCCCAGCGACCGATCAGCTCATCACCATGCGTATGAGCTGGGCCGAGTTCGAGTCGTTCCTGCAGATCCGCGGGGAGTCCGTCAGTCCACGAATCACCTACCTCGATGGGGTGCTCGAGCTCATGTCGCCGTCGCAAGCGCACGAGGGAATCAAGAGCCGAATTGGCCGCTTGCTCGAACTGTGGGCGGCGCTCGAAGGTGTCGCGGTCAGCCCGTACGGGTCGACGACTTTGAAGAAGCGCCGTGGCAACGCCGGGGCGGAACCCGACGAATGCTACGTCGTGGGGCGCTCCCAGATGAGCACCGTTCCAGACATCGCCATCGAGGTGAACTGGAGCCGGTCGGGGCTCGACAAGCTCGAGGTCTACGAGCGGCTTGGCGTTCCGGAGGTCTGCCTCTGGGAAGACGAACGCATCTCGGTGTTCGGTCTCAAGCCGAGCGGGTACTCGCGACGAAAGAAGAGCTCGTTCCTGCCGACCCTCGACCTCGAGTGGCTCGCGCGGTTCGTTTCCGACCCCGATCACACGCGCGCGGTCGCGAACCTGGTCGCAGAGTACCGCCGCAACTGATCGTCAGCGCCGCTCGCACGCCATCAGATCACGCACCACCTTGCGCGCCGCGGGGATGAACTCCTTCCCCTTCACGGTCGGGTCGAGCTTCGCCACCAGCTTCAGATCGGGCGTGAGCCGATAGAGGCTCTTCGACTTCTGCACCAGCATCGCCACCTTGTGCCCGTCGAGCAGCGCGTCGGCGCCGAGCGTCACCACGATGCGGCCCGGCCCACCATCGAGCGACCGCAGCTGCAGCTCGCGCAGATCGATCTTCAGCATCATCAGCTCGTGCAGCGTGTCGACCTCGTCGGGCGCGTCTCCGAACCGATCGACCAGCTCGGCGCGTAGATCGTTCAGATCGTCAGGGTGGGGCGCCTGCGAGAAACGTTTGTAGAGCACGAGGCGCTGGTGCACGTCGGGCACGTAGTGGTCGGGCAGGTACGCGGGCACGGGCAGGTTCACCTCGGGCTCGATCTGCGTGCGCACCGGCTCGCCACGCACCTCGGCCACGGCCTCTTCGAGCATCTGCGAATAGAGATCGAAGCCGACGGCCTCGATGCTGCCCGACTGCTCCTTGCCGAGCAGGTTGCCGGCGCCGCGAATCTCGAGATCGTGTGACGCGATCGAGAAGCCCGCGCCCAGCTCGGTGAACGCCTGCAGCACCTCGAGGCGGCGCATCGCGTCTTTGCCCACGCCGCGGCCCTGCGGAACGAGCAGGTACGCGTACGCGCGCTCCTTCGACCGGCCGACACGCCCACGCATCTGGTACAGCTGGCCGAGCCCGAACTGATCGGCGCGGTTCACGATGATCGTGTTCGCCGATGGAATGTCGAGGCCGCTCTCGATGATGCTGGTCGAGAGCAGAATCTGCGCGCGCTTTTCGACGAACTCGAGCATCACCCGCTCGAGTTCGCCTTCGCCCATCTGCCCATGTGCCGTCGAGACGACCGCGTGGGGCACCAGCTCGTTGAGCAGCTTCTCCATACTGGGCAGCGACGAGATGCGGTTGTGCACCACGAAGACCTGGCCGCCGCGCTGCAGCTCGCGGGTGATGGCGTCTTTGAGCAGCTGCGGGTCGAAGCGGTTCACGAAGGTGCGAATCGCGCGGCGATCGGCGGGCGGCGTGGTGATGAGCGACATGTCGCGCATGCCGCTCATGGCCATGTTCAGCGTGCGGGGAATCGGCGTGGCCGTCAGCGTGAGCGTGTCGACGTTCGTCTTCAGCCGGCGCAGGAACTCCTTCTGCTTCACGCCGAACTTCTGCTCCTCGTCGATGATCACCAGCCCCAGGTCGCGGAAACCCACGTCGCTCGCGAGCAGCTTGTGGGTGCCGACCAACACGTCGAGCCGGCCCTCCTGCGCGCGCTTCATGATGTCGCGCACCTCGCTCTGTTTGCGCAGGCCCGAGACGACCTCGATGGTGACCGGGTAGCCGTCGAAGCGTCGCTTGAACGAGTTGAAGTGCTGATGCGCGAGCAGCGTCGTCGGCACCAGCACCGCGACCTGCTTGCGATCGAGCACGCACTTGAAGGCCGCGCGCATGGCGACCTCGGTCTTGCCGTAGCCGACGTCACCGCAGACGAGTCGATCCATCGGGGTCGGCTTCGCCATGTCGGCGAGCACGTCGTCGATGGCCTTCTGTTGATCGACCGTCGCCTCGAACTCGAAGTCGGCTTCGAACTGGCGGTAGTAGCGATCGGGCGGGGTGAAGGCGTGACCGGCGTGGGCCCGGCGTTGGGCGTAGAGGCGCAGCAGCTCGGCGGCCATCTGCAGCAGCTGCTCGCGCACGAGCTGCTTCTTCTTCTCCCAGCTGTTGGTGCCGAGCCGATCGAGCGCGATCTTGTCGGGGTCTCCACCGGTGAACTTCGAGAGCAGCCGCATGCGGCTGACCGGCAGGTAGACCTTGTCCTTCGCGGCGAACTCGAGGAGCAGGAAGTCGGCGTTGACGCCGTTGACCTGCATGGTGACGAGGCCCGTGTAGCGGCACACGCCGAACTCCGCGTGTACGCAGAGATCGCCCTCCTTGAGATCCTGAAAGCTGGCGACGAAGCCAGCGACGTCGGTGCGGCGCCGTCGAACGCGCCGCCGGGCCCGCGCGCCGAAGATGTCTTCGTCGGACAGCACGACGAGCTTGCCCGGCAGATCGACGAAGCCGCTGCTCACCTCACCGATGAAGAGGTGCGCGAGGCGCTTCTTGTCGAACAGGGCCGACGGCTCGTCGTCGAAGGCCGTCGCGTGCGTCTTCACCTTGACGCTGCGCTCCTTCAGCAGTCGCTCGAGTCGCTCGGCCTGGCCCTTCGAGCCGCACGCGATGGCGGTGAGCACCTGGGCTTCGTGCCAGCGCTCGAGGCGCTCGAGCAGCGGGGTGAGCGCGCCTTCTTCTCCGTGGTGCGAGCGAATGGCCTCGCGCAGCTCCTTCGTGCCGCCGAAGTGGAAGGCGAGGGGCAGCCGCTCGTGAATCGACCCTTCGATCGACAGCCCGCCACCTTCGAGCAACCTGAACCGCCCGAGCCGCGAGAGCACCTCGTCGCGCGAGAGGAAGTGTGCGTCGACGGGCGTGGTGAGCTCCTGCCGGCGGGTGGCGTCTTCGTAGCTGCGCTCGAGATCGACGAAGAGATCGTCGAGCACCTGGCTCTGGCTCGCGGGCTCGTCGACCCAGAACAGGGGCGCCTCGCTCCACGTCGCGAGGTAGTCGAAGACGGTCGCGAGCCCGCCTTCGAAGAACCCGGGCAGCAGCGCCTCGAGGCCGGCCGACGCCATGCCTTCACGCACCTGCTCGATGCGCTCCCGCACCTTCGACGACGGCACACGCTGGTGCTCGGCGAGCTCGCGAATCGAGTCGATGGCGCGCGTCCGGGTGTCGCTCGAGAGGAAGAGCTCGCGTGCGGGGAAGAGCTGCAGCTCGCTCAGCTTGTCGTTGGTGCGCTGCGTCTCGGGGTCGAAGCGCTTCATCGAGTCGACGGTGTCGCCGAAGAACTCGATGCGGGTCGGCTCGTCGTGCAGCGGCGCCCAGACGTCGAGAATGTCGCCTCGCAGCGAGAAGCAGCCCGGGTCTTCCACCAGCGGCGCGTTGCGAAAGCCCATGCCGGCCAGCGCCAGCGCGAGGGCGTCACGGCCGACGTCTTCGTTCACCTTCACCGTGCGTGACTGCGACTGCATCACCCTCGGCGGCAGCACCTTGCGATGCAGCGCGCGCGCCGAGAGCACCAGCGCGGGGAACTTCGTGCCTCGCGCGAGATGGAAGAGCGTGCACAGCCGCTCCGTCACCATGCCGGCGTCAGGCAGCAGCTCGTCCCACGGCAGCACCTCGTCGGCCGGCAGGCGCAGCACCGTGGGTGACGCCTTCGTGCCTTCGCCGCCGAGGAAGAACGCGAGGTCAGAGGCCAGGGAATCAGCAGCGTCATCGTCGGCGGTGACGCAGACCAGCGGTGTCTTCAGGTGCTGCACGAGGCGCGAGAGCACCCAGGCGCGCGAGGCACCCGCGAGGCCCGTCGTGCGAACGCGCGTCGCGTGGCCCGGAGTGAGCGCTTGAACGAGCTGCTGAAAGACCTCGGCCACGACGGCGTGGGGTAAGGCGGAGCCCGCACCACGTCAACCAGAAGGACGGGCTACCTCACGTCGCAGGCGAGCGCGGTGAAGAAGGCCTGATGCTTCGGCTTCAACTTCGCTGCGATGACGCCGTTGTACCGGAGCCATCTGCACCACGGCCCCTTCAGGGTCGCGAGATCGCCTGCGCGCAACGCCTCATCGGTCTCGAACACCTTGCGCACGATGTCTGCGTCGGCGCCCGAGATGGGCTTCACGCCCTGAATGTCGTTGCCCTCGAGCGCCTTCGACAGCACCTCGAGCTTCGACGTGCCGTCCGCAGCCGTGACGACCCGCGCCCACGCGCCTGCGACCCGTTGGCCATTGCTCACGCCCATG
>JAEUJR010000899.1 GCA_016793585.1 Archangium sp. | reverse complement strand
GCGCGCGATGCTGCCGGCCGACGTCGCGGGAGACGCCTTCTCGGGGCAACGTCAGACGAACGGTCGGGTACGCCTCTCGGCGCGAAAGTTCGGCATCGTCGACAGCGATCTGGCCAACCTCAAGCTGTGGTTCGAGCGCTTGTACCCGCACGAGAAGCCGTTCGAGCTGAAGGCCGATCAGTGGTGTCACCACTACCTGGTCTTCGACGATCACCCGTGGACCGGCGCTCCCGAGAAGGACCAGCCCGAGGCGCGGCGCCGCATGGTGCACGACGCGATTCAACTGCTCGAGGCGAACGGCAAGTCGTACGCGCTCATCGATGGGCCGCGTGAAGGTCGCATGCAGAAGTCCATCGACGCCATCGAGGCCTGGGTGAAGACGAAGCCGTGGCTGCGGCCGTGAACGAGCTGCGCGTGCCGCTGGCGCCGTTCGAGCTGCGGCGTTCGTTCACCATGCAGGCGCTCGGAGCGTTCGACCCGACGGCCGTGTTCGCGTCTGACTCGGTGTTCATCAAGAACTTCGTGTCGCGCGGCTCGGTGGTGACGGTGCGCTGTGAAGCGCGTGACGGCGAGCTGGTCATCACGGGTGATGGTGGAGCGCTCGAGGCATGGGCGAGGTGGCTTCCGCCCGACGATGGGCAGGCGGCGTTCGCGCCCTCGCACGAGAAGCTCGCCCAGTTGCATCGACGGCTGAGCGGACTGCGCCTGTTGCGAGTGCCGTGGCTTTTCGATCTCGCGTGCGGCGCGGTGCTGCAGCAGCGCATCGCGTTCGTCGACGCCGTGAAGCAGTTCGGGCGAATCGCGAAGGCGTTCGGCGTTCGGGTCGGCGAGGGCGCTGCGTTCCCCGATGGGCCCGCGCTCGCGAAGGTGCCCCTCTTCGAGCTGCAGCGTCTGGGCGTCGACGCACAGCGGGCGAGAACCCTGCACGCGCTCGCGAAGTCGGAGGCGCAGCGGCCGTTTCTGTCGTCGCAGACTTCGTTCGACGAGATCGTTCGCAGGCTCGAGCTGTTGCCCGGCATCGGCCCATGGACGATGGGCATGATTCGCGGGTACGGGCTCGGCGACCCAGACGCCGTCATCGTCGGCGACCTCGGGCTGCCACACCTCGTGTGCTGGGCGCTCGCGGGAGAACCTCGAGGGACCGATTCGCGCATGCTCGAATTGCTCGAGCCGTTTCGGGGGCATCGGTTCCGCGTGACGCGGCTCCTTCACGCGGCTGGCATCTCCGTTCCTCGCGGGTGAGTGGCCGCGGGGCGCGCGGGGCAGGGGGCGACGCCCCACGCAGCGTTTCAGCCACGCGCTCCACGGTACGAGCACGCATCAGGTGAAGCGAAGAGGCACCGTCGTGAACCCCCGCGTCACTGCCGAGACGAGTCGGGTCGGTTCACCAGCGAGGGCAGGGCGGGGCACCTCGGTGAGCGCCTGCATGACGGCGGCGAGCTGCACCCTCGAGGTGTGAGCTCCAGCGCAGGCATGTGGGCCGGCACCGAACGCCAGCTGGGGGTTGGGGGCCCGCTCGAGCCGTAGAACG
>JAEUJR010000897.1 GCA_016793585.1 Archangium sp. | reverse complement strand
GAAGCGCTCGACCACCTCGAGAACGCCGTCGACCACTGCGACAACGTGGCCGACCTTCTCGCGAACATGGCCGTGAAGCATGGTTAGCCTGCTGATCGCGGTGGTCGTGATGGCCATCGTGTTCGACTACATCAACGGCTTTCACGACGCGGCGAACGCCATCGCGACCGTGGTGTCGACGGGCGTGCTGCCGATTCGAACCGCCGTGCTGCTCGCCGCGGCCCTCAACTTCGTCGGCGCCATGGCCGGCACCGCGGTCGCCAAGACCATCGCCTCGGGCTTCGCCGACCCCGCCCAGGTGACCCAGAGCGTGGTGCTGGCCGCGCTCATCGGCGCGAGCATCTGGAACCTCATCACCTGGTGGTTCGGCATTCCGTCGTCGTCGTCGCACGCGCTCGTCGGTGGCCTCGCTGGAGCGGTCGTCGCGCACGCGGGCCTCTCCGCCTTCAAGTGGGCAGCGCTGGGCCAGAAGGTGCTGGTGCCGCTGGTCGCCTCGCCCTCCATCGGCTTCGTGATGGCCTTCTTCGTGATGGTGGGCCTCGTCTGGCTCGCGCGTGGGCACCTGCCGGCGCTGGGCAAGGTGTTCGCCATGATCGTCTGGGCGGGCCTCGTCGCGCTCACCGCCTCGCAGTGGTGGGCGGGCCGAACGCACGCCTTCGAAGAGGCCGCGAAGAAGGGCGTCGACACCTCGACGCTCGAGCTCGAGTACGGCGCGCTGCTGGGGCTGCTCGTCGTCACCGCCATCGCCGCGCTGTTCGTCGGGCGAAAGCTCTACGGCGCCGCGCCGCAGGTCGTCGCCAAGCTCGCGCGCCGCATGCAGCTCGTTTCGGCGGGGCTGATGGCCTTCTCGCACGGCTCCAACGACGCGCAGAAGTCGATGGGTATCATCACGCTGGCGCTGCTGTCGTTCACGGCGGCGCACCAGGGCGCGCTCCCCGGGTGGATGCCCGAGTGGCTGCTGCCGAAGGGTGACGCGGTGCCGACGTGGGTCATCGTCGTCTGCGCCGGCGCCATCGCCGCGGGCACGGCCGCGGGTGGCACGCGCATCATCAAGACGATGGGCACGAAGATCATCCGCATCACGCCGCTGCAGGGCTTCGCCGCCGAGACCGCCGGAGCGCTCACCATTCTCGGGGCCTCGCGTCTCGGCATTCCCGTCTCCACCACGCACGTCATCAACGCCTGCATCATGGGCGTCGGAGCGTCGAAGCGGCTCTCGGCGGTGCGCTGGGGCGTCGCCACCAACATTCTCGTCGCCTGGGTCGTCACCCTGCCCTTCAGCGCCGGTCTCGCGTGGCTGTCGATGAAGGCCATCGCGCTGCTCGGTGGCTGAAGAAACGTGAAGGCGGCTCTGGTCTGACCTTGCCGCTTGCGCCCGGAATCGGCCGATGTGCATTCTCCGCGCGCGCGGGCTTTGGCCGAACCCGCTCCCTCGAGGTCTCCCATGAAGTCCGCTCTTCGCGTCGCAGCGTTCGCGCTCGTCGCTTCGTCCTGTTTCTCGCCCGTCGGAGAAGCCCAGTGCTCGACCGACGCCGACTGTACCAACGGCACCACGTGCATCGACTTCCGGTGTCGGGGCCCTGAGGGTTCGGCAGGAGGCAGCGCCGGGGGCAGCACCTCGGCGGGCGGCACGGCGACGGCGGGCGGAGACGCGGGCGGCGCGGCAGTCGGCGGCGGCGCGACGGGTGGTGGCGGGGCGATGACGGGTGGTGGCCTCGCGACGGCCGGCGGCAACGCGGGCGGCGGCATGGCGACGTGTGGTTGCCGCAGCGGCGCGACCGGCCAGTGCCAGCCCGGAGACTCCCCGCTCGCGTGCGGCTCGAACGGCGGCACCTGCACCCGCTGTGGCAACGGCGAGCAGTGCGTGAACGGCAGCTGCGTGATGGCGGCGTGTGGCCCCGGCACCTGCTCGGGGTGCTGCGCCCGCGGCTTCTGCGTCGCGCCCTCGATGCAGAGCACCGTCACGTGCGGCTCGGCTGGCGGCATGTGCACCCAGTGCGCGCGCGGCCAGGACTGCATCAACGGCACCTGCCAGCAGGCGATGGGCTGCAGCGCCATGACGTGTGCCTCGGGCTGCTGCATTCCCGGCGCGAACCGCTGCCTGCCCCCCAACCAGCAGAACCGCTTCACCTGCGGCACCGGCGGCGCCCAGTGCGCCATGTGCCCGGGCGGCAACGGCGCGCAGTGCAACAACGGCGTCTGCGTCGGCACCACGACGGACGCGGGCATGCCCAACGGCTGTGACGCCGTCTCGTGCGCCAACGGCTGCTGCGCCTTCGGCCGCTGCCTGCCCACCTCGATGCAGAGCAACTTCACCTGCGGCATCGCGGGCAACATGTGCTCGCAGTGCAACGGTGGCACTTCGTGTCAGTCGGGCGTGTGCACACCGAACACGACGGCCGACGGCGGCGTCGTGCAGGTGATGCCCACGGGCAGCGCGTGTACGGCCATGACGACGTGCGAGGGCCTCTGCCTCGAGGCGACGCAGTTCGGCCAGTCGACGGGCTACCCGGGCGGCTACTGCACCGCCAACTGTGGCAACGGCACGGCCTGCACGAGCGGCATCTGCGTGACGGAGTCGGTGTTCGGCCAGCCCGTCAGCAACTGCCGCGCGACCTGCACGGGCTCGGGCCAGGGCAGCTGCCGCACCGGCTACGTCTGCGTCCCTTCTCCGGCGTCGACCGCCAGTTATTGCCGGCCGAACTGCAACAACGGCGGCCTGGCGATGTGCACCAGCGGGCAGTGCCAGCCCAACGGCTTCTGCATGTGAGTCAGGGCTTCTTCGCTGCTTCGACGGCGAAGAGCACCGCCTCGGGGGTACAGGGCATCGCGAGCGACACCTCGCGGCCCTTCACGCCGAACGCCGACACCGCGTGACGAAGCGCGGCCACCGTCGACAACGCGAGCATGAGCGGCGGCTCTCCCACGGCCTTCGAGCCGTGAATCGTCGCGTCCTGGGCGGCGTTGGCGAGCAGGTTCACGCGGAAGTCGACGGGCGCGTCGCCGAAGGCCGGCACCTTGTACGTGTCGGGCGAGTGCGTGCGCAGGTACCCCTTCTCGTCGAAGCGCACCTCTTCACAGGTGAGCCAGCCCCAGCCCTGCACGAAGCCGCCTTCGACCTGCCCCTTGTCGATGGAGGGCACGAGTGACGCGCCCACGTCGTGAAGAATGTCGACGCGCTTGAGGCGGTGCTCTCCGGTGAGCCCGCTCACCTCGACCTCGCTCACCGCCGCGCCGTACGCGAAGTAGTGAAACGGCTTGCCGCGGCCAGTGGCCTTGTCGAAGTGAATGTCGGGCGTGCGGTAGAAGCCGGTCGCCGAGAGGGAGATGCGCTCGAGGTACGCCTCCTGCGTCACCTTCTCGAACGCGACGAAGCGCTCGGGCTGCGTGCGCGGGAAGACGCGGCCCGCAGCGAAGACGACCTGCTCAGGAGGAATCGAGAGGAGCCGCGCCGCGACGGGCCGCAGACGTTCGCGCACCGTCTCGGCCGCCTGCTTCACCGCGAATCCGTTCAAGTCGGAGCCGCTCGAGGCCGCCGTCGCCGACGTGTTCGGCACCTTGTCGGTGGCCGTCGTCATCACGCGAACGTTCTCGGCCGCGATGCCCAGCTCGTGCGCGCACACGGCCATCATCTTCGTGTGCAGGCCCTGGCCCATCTCGGTGCCCCCGTGGCTCAACTGCGCCGTGCCATCGGCGTAGACGACGAGCAGCGCGCCGGCCTGGTTCAGGAACGACGTCGTGAAGCTGATGCCGAACTTCACCGGGGTGATGGCGATGCCGCGCTTGGCATGTTTGTGGCTCGCGTTGAAGGCCTCGACCTCGGCTTTGCGCTTCGTGTACTCGCTCGACTGGAGCAGCTCGTCGAACACGCGGCCCAGCCTCGAGTCCTTCACCTCCTGCCAGTAGGGCGTGAGGTTTCGCGGCGCGGCGCCGTAGAAGTTCTTGCGACGCACCTCGGCCGGCTCGAGGCCCAGCCGCTCGGCGACGCGCGACATGATGTCTTCGATGACGGCCATGCCCTGCGGGCCACCGAACCCTCGGAAGGCGGTGTTCGACGGCAGGGTCGTCTTCGCGACGTGCCCCGTCACCGTCACGTCGGGAATGAAGTAGCCGTTGTCGATGTGGAAGAGCGCGCGGTCGAGAATCGCGCGCGAGAGGTCGTTGCTGAAGCCACCGTCGGCGAAGAGCTCGGCCTCGAGCGCGAGCAGCTGACCGTCGGTGGTGAAGCCGACGTCGAAGCGCGTGAAGAACGGGTGGCGCTTGCCGGTCCACATCATGTCCTGGTCGCGGTTCAGCCAGACCTTGACGGGCCGCTGCAGGCGATGCGCAGCGAGCGCGGCCATCGCAGCGAAAGGCACGGCCTGGGTCTCTTTGCCGCCGAAGCCTCCGCCCATGCGCGGCACCTCGACGACGATCTGCTGCCGGCCCCACCCGAGCACGTGCGCGACGAGGGTCTGCACTTCGCTCGGGTGCTGCGTCGACGAGATGAGCTTCAGCGACGGCCCCTCGTCGGGGATGGCGAGCGTGCACTGCGTCTCGAGATAGAAATGGTCCTGCCCGCCGGTGCGCACTTCACCCTGAAAACGAACGGGAGCCTTCGCCAGCGCCGCCTTCGAGTCACCGCGCGTGAGGCGATGGTCTTTCGAGAGGAAGCTGTTCTTCGCGATGGCGTCTTCGATGGTGACGATGGGCGCGAGCGGCTCGATGTCGAGCTTCACCGCAGCGACACCGGCGCG
>JAEUJR010000896.1 GCA_016793585.1 Archangium sp. | reverse complement strand
TGCTGGCCGCCTGCCCCCGAACCCCGACTCCCGTGGCGCTCGAGACGATCGACGCTGGCGCGTGTGTCTGCGCCGCGGTGACGACTGCGCCGAAGCTGCCAGCGAAGCCCGTTCGCGTGAACGAGCCCACCTCGGAGCTGCACGACGTTCACCCGCTCGCCGTCTGCGACTCGAAGGGCCAGGACCCGCTCGCCGCTGCGCAGAAGTTCGCCGACGACGACAAGTGGGAGCCTGCGCTCTCGTGCGCCGCGCAGGCCTCGGCGCTGATGCCCGATGAGCCGCTCGCCCACGCCGAACGCGGCCGGGCGCTGATCGCGCTGGAGCGTCTCGACGAAGCCAAGCTCGCCTATGCGCGAGCACTCGCCCTCGACCCGCAGTCACTCGAGGCGTTGCTGGGGGCGGCGCACCTGTACGCCGTCGTCATGCCGTCTTCGCGCGAGGTCGACGAGCTCGGCGTCATCTACGCAGAGCGCGGCTTTGGGCTGGCGTCGGTCGAGGCCGATGGCGCCCTGGTCGATCGCGAGCTGGCGCTCGAGTTCGCGCGCATCGCCGCGATGGCGCTCAACGACGTGGGGCGCAACGCCGAGGCGATCGAGCGCGCCGACTTCGTGCTCTCGCGCGTGAAGGACGACCCCGAGGCGTCGTTCGAGCGCGCGGTGGCCTTGTTCGAGCGCTGTCAGTTCGACGACGCGAAGGCTGCCTTTCAGAAGCTCGTCACCGACAAGACGCGCTCGGCGCACGCGCACTACCACCTTGCGTTGTTGCTCGAGCGTGAAGGCAGACAGGCCGAAGCCGACAAACACTTCGCGAAGGCCCAGAAGCTGTCTCCCGAACAGTTCTGGACGCCGGTGATTCTGCCGATGCCCGAGTTCGAGGCCGAGCTGCAGAAGCTCATCGACGCGCTCGAGCCCGAGGTGAAGCACGATCTGGCCAACGTGCCGATCAAGGCAGAAGACCTTCCCCAGCTGAGCGATCTCACGACCGGAGAGCCGCCGCTCTCGCCGACGATTCTGGGCCTGTTCCGCGGGCCACCGCTGCAGGAGCAGTGCGTGCCAGCCGACGGAGACCCCTGCCGCTCGGTCGCCCTTTACCGGAAGAACCTGGGCCGAGCGGTGAAGACCCGCGAAGAGCTGATTCAACAGATGCGCGTCACGTTGCTGCACGAGATCGGTCACCTGCGCGGCGAAGACGACGGCGAACTGGCCGCACGAGGGCTCGAATGAAGACGGCGGTGGTGCAGGTCAGCCTCAAGGCCGCGAAGTCGGTGCGGCAGGGCTACCCGTGGGTCTGGCGACAGGAGCTGGAGGCATTGCCGAACGATCTGCCGCCCGGCGCGCTCGTCGACGTCGTCGATGGCCAGAAGAACGCGCTCGGTCAGGCGTTCGTGGCGACGAAGTCTCCGCTCGCGCTGCGCTTCGTCTCGCGAAAGCTCGCCGCCGAAGAGAGGGTCGACGACGCGTTCTGGAAGCGCCGGTTCGAGCTCGCGCTGGGAAGGCGAAGCAGTCTGAAGGGCCGTGATGCGTACCGGCTGGTGCACTCCGAAGCCGATCTGGTGCCCGGGTTGATCGTCGATCGGTATGGGGCCGCGCTGACCGTGCAGACACTGAGTGAAGGCGCCGACGTGCGCAAGGCTCGCTGGGCCGAACTCTTGCGGGAAGTGACGGGAGCCTCGCTCATCGTCTGCCGTGACGACGCGTCAGGCCGCGACTTCGAAGGGCTCTCGCGCGAGACGAAGGTGCTCGGCGGCGGCGGGCCGACCCTCGTTCGGTACCACGAGGGTGAGTCGGAGCTCGAGATCGACCTGCTCGCCGACTCGAAGACGGGCTCGTTCCTCGATCAGCTCGACAACCACCTGCGCGCCGGGCAGCTCGCCAAGGGCAGGGCGCTCGACACGTTCAGCTACCACGGTGGGTTCGCCCTCGCGCTGGCGCGCACCTGCAGCTCGGTCATCTCGGTCGAGCAGGATCCCGACGCGGCGAATCGTGCGCGCGCGAACATGGCGCGCAACGGGCACGCGCACGTCGACGTGCAGACGGCGAACGCGTTCGACGTGCTGCGCACCTTCTCCGATCGCGGCGAGCAGTTCGACACGGTGGTCATCGACCCTCCGGGGCTGGCGAAGCGAAAAGAAGGGCTGCAGACCGCGAAGCGCGCGTACCACGAGCTCAACGTGCGGGCGTTCAAGTTGCTCGCGCCCGAGGGCCTGCTGGTGACGTGTTCGTGCTCGGGGAAGCTATCGCGCGAGGCGTTCGACGAGGTCGTGCTCGAGGCTGCGGCTGATGCGAAGCGCACGGTGCAGGTGCTCGAGCGGCGCGGCGCGGGCATCGATCACCCCGTGCTGCCGGGCCTGCCCGAGACCGAATACCTGAAGGCCTGGTTCCTGCGCGTGCTGTGAACGAACGGCTCAGGCCTTGAGGCCGAGCTCCTTCTTCAGGCGCGCCGTCAGCTCGAAGTACTCCTGGCGCGAGAAGCCCACGTTCAGGATGTGGAAGTCCTTCTTCGAGAGCCCCACGCAGCCGAAGCAATAGGTGCAGTCCGAGAGGTTGCGGCTGAAGACGACGTACGCGCTCGAGGTGCAGTTCTCGCTCTGCACGCAGTATGCGCACCCGTGCAGCGACTTCGAGTCGACGCAGTGGGTGCAGTTGTTACAGAGCTCGCAGCGAATGCAGTGGGTCGACGCGTAGCAGGCCTCGCAGCTCTCGCAGAACATGCAGTTCGCGCAGCGCACGCACTCCTTGCACGCGTAGCTGCCGGGGTTGCCCGGGTCGGCGGTGAACGACTGCGTGAGGCGGTTCAGCTCTTCGAGGAAGTGCCGACGATCGAGTGAGGCGATCAGCTGGCGTGCATCGTCGGGCTCAGGGGTCTTCTTCGTGTCGCGGGCCACGCGCGGAGTATTCCTCAGCTGGCGTGCTTCACGAAGAATCATCCACCAGCGCCAATGCAGTAGCCCGTCCAGGTGCTGCCGTCGGTCGGTGTGGGTCCCCGGCTCGCGTCGCCGATCGGTACGCAGCGCTTCCCGAGCGGAGAGTCGGGGCAGGTGCAGAAGCGGTCTGCCGGACAGCTTCCGTAGCCGTCGCCGCAGGGGTACTGGCACGACTGCACGTTGTCGTTCGTGTCGAGCATGCACACCATCGGCTTCGCGCAGTCGCCCGACGACAGGCACCACGCGCCGACGTGGGTTCCGCAGGCCGAGAGGAGCATCGCTCCGAAGAGAAGGACCGTTCGCATGCCCGGGCCGTTGGCAATCGGCGTGCCTGCCGGCCCACGCGGCGCGAACCGATGAACTCTTCAGCGATGGCGCTGCGAAGCTCCGCCTGGCCCCGACACCGATGTCACTCGAGCGCCCGCACGAAGGCCGACACGGCTGTCACGACCGCGGCCGGCTTCTCGATGTGCGGCGCGTGACGGCAGCCCGACAGCGTCACCAGCTCGAGGTGCTTCACCAGCCCGGCCAGACGCTCGAGGTGAGCGCTCGTCGTGAACGAGTCGTTCTCGCCACGCAGGCCAAGCGCGGGGCACGTCACGCCACGGGCGAAGTCGTCCATCTGCCATTTGAGGAAGGCGGTGCCACTCCACAGGGTGGCCCACTGCTGAAACGTTCGATCGGGATCGCTCGTCGTGGAGTTCAGCGAATCGGGCAGCCCACGTTTGTAGAGCTTTCGTACTTCGAGCCGCAGGGCATCGTCGACGAAGAGCAGGGGAGACAGCGCCACCACGCCTTCGACCGGCATCGACGCCGCGCCCGCGTGAATGAGGGCGATGCTGCCGCCCTCCTGGAAGCCCAGCAGAATCACCTTCTCGAGCCGCAGCGCTGAGCGGAGCAACGGCAGGACATCGAGCGCTTCGTGCTCGAGGTAGCCGGGACTCAGCGGGGTCTGCAGCGCCTCCGATTCGCCCCAGCCCAGACGTGAATAGGCATAGACGCGGCGATCGGTCGCCTCGGCGAGCCTGCGAGGGAACTCACCCCAACCCTTCGCGTGCCCGACGGCCTCGTGCAGCAGAAGAATCGGCGCCTTCTCTTCGCCCGACCCCCACCACGCGTATTCGTACGAGAACTCGTTGACCCGTATCGACGGCATGCCCGGCGCCAGCATGGCAAAGCCCTGCCCGGTTTGCCCGCCCATCGCGCAACCGGCTGCGTTACAAGCCGCCCGCCGTGGATCTGTCGCACCTCAACCCCCCGCAGCGAGAGGCCGTGCTCACGACCGAGGGGCCGCTGCTCGTGCTCGCCGGCGCCGGCTCGGGCAAGACGCGCGTCATCACCCATCGCATCTGCCACCTGCTCGACAGCAAGGTGCCGGCACGATCGATCCTCGCGGTGACGTTCACCAACAAGGCCGCCGCCGAGATGAAGGAGCGCGTCGTTCACATGGCCGGCCAGCGCGCGCTCGGCGTGACGCTCTCGACCTTTCACGCGTTCGGCGCCGAGGTCTTGAAGGCGCACCTGCCGAAGCTGGGCTGGCCGAAGAAGTTCGCCATCGTCGACACGGGCGATCAAATCGCGCTCGTGCGTCGCGCGATGCGAGATCGCAACGTCGACGACAAGGTGTTCGACCCGCGCAAGGTGCTCACGCTCATCAGCCGCGCGAAGAACTCGGGCATCGAGCCGCAGCCGAAGCCCGAAGGGCAGGGCGACGATCTCGATCTCGTCGCGCACCTGGTGTTCCCCCTCTACCAGCTCGCGTTGAAGGCCCAGGGCGCCGTCGACTTCGACGATCTCATCGTCTTCCCCTCGCGCATCTTCACCGAGTTTCCCGAGGTGAAGCGCGAGTACCAGAAGCGCTTTCGCTACATCATGGTCGACGAGTTCCAGGACACGAACCGCGCGCAGCTCGACGTGCTCAAGCACCTCGGAGAAGCGCACGGCAACGTCTGCGCGGTCGGCGACGACGATCAGTGCATCTACTCGTGGCGCGGCGCCGAGGTGCGCAACATTCTCGAGTACGAGCGCTTCTTCCCGGGCGGCAAAGAGGTGCGGCTCGAGCAGAACTACCGCTCCACGGCGGTGATTCTCGACGGGGCGAACGCGGTCATCGAGAAGAACCCGCTGCGGCGCCCCAAGCGCATGTGGACGGACTTGAAGGGCGGGCCGAAGCTGAAGCTCGTCTCGGCGCCGAGCGAAGAAGAAGAAGCCCGCTACGTGGGGCGCGAGATCAAAGACGCCATCGCCGCTGGTTTCCCCGCAGACGAGATCGCGGTGCTCTACCGAACGAACGGCCAGTCGCGGCCCGTCGAAGAGGCGCTGCGTGAGAAGGAGATTCGGTACGAGGTGATCGGCGGCACCGAGTTCTTCGATCGCCGCGAGGTGCGCGACGTCATCGCGTACTTCAAGCTCATCGCGAACCCGAAAGACGAGTCGTCACTGCTGCGCATCATCAACGTGCCGGCGCGCGGCATCGGCGACGTGACCATGGAGCGCATCACCGCCTGGGCCGTGAAGAACGAGGTGCCCTTGTGGAAGGCGCTCGAGCAGGCGGCCGAGATTCCCGAGGTGCCGCAGGGCGCGCCCGAGAAGGTGGCCGAGTTCATCGGGCTCGTGGAGCGCTACCGGCGCGCGTTCAACAAGGGCAACCTGGCTCACGTCACGCGCGAGCTGCTCGCCGAGATCGACTTCGTGGGCGCGGCCAGGCAACACGCGCCGTCGGCGGCCTCGGCCGATCGCAAGGCGAAGGCGGTCGCGCAGGTCATCGACTCCCTCGAAGCGTATGAGAAGCGCGAAGGCCCCAAGGCCAGCCTCCTCACCTACCTGAACCGCCTCGCGCTCGACACCAAGGACGACGAAGACGAAGCGCAGCATCAGATGGGCCGCGTGACGTTGATGACGCTGCACGGCGCCAAGGGGCTCGAGTGGCGCCTGGTGTTCCTGATGGGGCTCGAAGAAGACCTGCTCCCGCACTCGGGCATGCAGGGTGAGCTGCCCAACCCCGAAGAAGAGCGGCGGCTCTGCTACGTCGGCATGACGCGCGCCCGCGAACGGCTGGTGATGACCCGCGCCACCGTTCGCATCAAGCGTGGGCGCGATGTGCCCCGAACGCCCAGCCGGTTCCTGCAGGACATTCCGGAAGATCTCTGTGAAATCATCGATCTGGAGGCGGTGCCTGAAGGGCCTCCGACCGACAAGGAGCAGAACTTCTTCGCGTCGCTGCGAGAACGGCTCAAAGGCGCTGCGCCAGCGCCTGCACCGCGAACGCCAGATCCACGGAACGGGTCTTGACACCCCCTGTCGGCACAGGTAGCAGGGCCGCCCTTTCCAGCCTTGCGCGTGATCCGCGTGGGGCCACACCAGCAAGGTTCAACATGCCGCACCAGAGGACGTACAGCGCGAAGGCGAAGGACATCAAGCGCGAGTGGCACCTCGTCGACGTCGACGGGAAGATTCTCGGCCGCGCCGCGACGCAGATCGCGACCCTTCTCAAGGGCAAGCACAAGGCGATGTACACGCCGTCGATCGACACGGGCGATCACGTCGTCGTCATCAACGCCGAGAAGGTGAAGATCTCGGGCAACAAGCCTGCCCAGAAGCTCTACCACCGTCAGCCGCGCGCTGGTTTCCCGGGCGCCCTGAAGACCACCGACTACCAGACGCTCCAGAAGCGCCACCCCGAAGACATCATCGTCAACGCGGTCAAGCGCATGCTGCCGCGCAACGCGCTCGGTCGGCAGATGATGACCAAGCTCAAGGTCTACGCGGGCGACAAGCACCCGCACGTGGCCCAGAAGCCTGCCGCTCGCGCGGTCAAGGCCTGAACCAATTTCACTTTAGGGAACGGAAGAGAACACCATGGCGAAGTCAGGCACTGACGGTTTCTACGCTACCGGCCGCCGCAAGGA
>JAEUJR010000875.1 GCA_016793585.1 Archangium sp. | reverse complement strand
CGCCCGAGCAGCCCCGTGCCCGCGTCGGCGCCGAACACCGGCAGCCCTTCGAAGTCGACGCGGCCCACCACGACTTCGACCGTCGACGTGTACGTCTGGTCGAACCTGCCGTCGCCCGCGTCGTTGAAGAACGCGCCGACGCCGCCGCGGCTCGTGTCAGTCCAATTCAGGCCGCTCAGGTCGGCGTAGTACGGGTCGGCAGGCCACGCGCCGTAGTGGTCGGGGTGCCCGTCGGGGTTCTGCAGCCCCGAGAACGCGCGGGGAATCGCGCCCAGCAACATCACCTGCACACGCCGGCCCGCAGCGGCCGCAGCCACCGCGATGATGCGGTCTTTCACCTGCGGCGGCGCCTCGGTGCGCGGCACGGCCTGCTCCACCACCTCGAAGCCGTCGTCACGCAGGTCACGCACGGCCTGGTCGAGCTGCGCGCGCAGCTGAACCGAGTTCACGTCGTCGACGAGCACCAGCACCACACCCGGGTCGTCGATGAAGGGCGCTTCGACACCTGCGAGCACCACCGCTTCTCCGCCAAAGCCACCCTGCTGGTTGCGCTGCACCCGGTAGATGGCGCGCGTGCCGGCGTCGAAGACGGGCTCGACCCAGCTCGTGGCTCCCGCATCGAGCGTCGCCACCACCACACCCGCCGTCTGACCCACCGGGGAGCGGCGAATCGTCACCGTGCCCGAGTTGGCGAGCGCGTTCCACTGCAGCACCAGCCCACCATCTGACGGCCGCGCGAAGACGTGAGGGTCGACGCCCTGCACCGTCTGGCTCCATGAGGTCGCGGCGACACAACAGCAGAGCAGCGTCAGTGACGTGAGTGAGCGCATGGCGTGGCGAAGACACCCAGTGTCGCACCAAAGCGCAGCCGCTCGCCGCTTTCAGAAACGCAGAGGAGCAGTGTAGGGAGCCTGCATGCGTTCCTCCTTCTTCGTCGCGGCGCTGCTCTCGGTCGGTTGCGGGAGCGCCTCGCTCACCACCGGCGGTGGGACGGGCGGCGGCTCGGTCACCACGATGGACGCTGGCGCAGCCGGTGGCTCGGCGAGCGGTGGCGGCCAGGCGGGCGCTCCAGGTGGCGGTGTCGCCGGTGGCCGCGCGGGCGGCACTGCGACGGGTGGAGGCCTCGCGACTGGCGGTGGCGTCGTCGGTGGTGGAACGGGCGGCAGCGGCGGCGGCGTGGTGACGGGTGGCGGCGTCGCTGGTGGCGGCATGGCGGGCGGCGGAGCTGCCGGTGGGAGCGCGGGCGGTTCGGCGGGCTGCTCGTCGGCGACGTGCGCGACGGGCTGCTGCCTCAATGGAACCTGCCAGCCGGGAACCCAGCCGCTCGCGTGTGGCACCGCCGGCGTCGCGTGCGCGCAGTGCATGACGAATGAAGCGTGCACCGGCCAGACGTGCGGCTTCGACCCGCAGTCGATGTGGCGCGTGCACCCGTCGAGCGCCGTCACCAACTCGACGAAGCTCAGCGGCTCGGGGTGGGACAGCTTCGGCGGAGACCCCGACCCCTACGTCGACCTCTACTGCCCCTCGAGCGGCGGCATCACCGACAGCACCTCGAGCGTCAGTGACACCACGACGCCTTCGTGGAGCGACGGGGAGTGCGTGATGACGGCGGCCGAGCTGATGTCGTCGGGCTTCGCGTTCGCGGTCTACGACGCAGACGGCATTCTGGGCGGCGCTGACGACCTCATCGCTCCCAAGACGACGGTGCGGCCGACCAGCGCCGACTTGATGGCCGGCACGGTGATGCGCGGGCCGGTGTCGGCGCTCACCAGCATCACCTTCACCTTCTCGCGCATGTGACGCTCACTGCAGGTCGAGGGTGGCCGTCACGTCACCGTCGACCCGAACCTGCGTCGTCTTCGAGCGCAGCACGACGTCGGTCGAGTCGAGCGCCTCGACGGTGACGGCGTAGGAGCCACCCGCGAAGTTCAGCAGCCGCACGCCAGCCGTACCGGCGCTCATGCAGGGGTAGCGCCCGCCGTTGGCCAGCGTCTGCCCGGGAATGGTGACTCGCATGGTCGCGAGCTGAGGCACCGAGCCGCAACCCTGACCAGCGAACGTCCAGAACAGAATGATGTCGCCGGGCGAGAGCGCGGCGCCGCCAGCGGTGGCACCACCAGCCGAACCTCCTCCGGAGCCGCCTGCCGACCCCGTTCCACCGCCCGTGCCGCTCGCTCCGCCACCGCTCGGGCCGATGGCCGAACACGAACCGGCGACACAGGTGGCTGATGCTCCGCCGCACACCTGGCACACGCCCGCGCGTGCACCACACGCAGACACCGAGGTACCCGGTTGGCACTGGCCAGTCGCGTCGCAGCAGCCGGTGCACGTCGAGGTGCTGCATGGGCGCGTGGCGGTGCCGCACGCAACGCTGCAGACCAGGAGACCCAGAAGAAGGCGCATGGCCGAGTCGTACCAGAAGGCTGCGTCGCTCCAAGCATGACAGAGTGCGCCCATGCGAGTGCTCCTGTTGCTGCTGCTGTCTCTGCCTGCGCTGGCCGCAGAGCCCTGCGCCGCCGCGAAAGACGCGAAGTACGCGTGCGAGAAGAAGCCGGCCGAGTGCATCAAGGCCGGAGACGCGCTCATCGCCATCGGCGGCTGCCGCGACGCGGCGTTGGCGCGGTACCAGTCGGCGTGTGACGGCAAGGAGCTGCGCGGCTGCTCGAAATTGGCCTTCCGCCTCGTCGAAGACACGCGCGACAAAGTCGTCGTCGCGCGCGCCATCACGCTCTTCACGAAGGCGTGTGACGGCGGTGACGCGCTCGGTTGCTCGAACCTCGCCTCGTTCTATTGGGACGGGGAGGGCGTC
>JAEUJR010000853.1 GCA_016793585.1 Archangium sp. | reverse complement strand
AAGACGACTGGCCGACCACCCTCGACGAGCTGGAGGAATATGTGGCCACTCGCGGGGGGACTCCGATAGGAAGGCGTCGACCATGACGCGTTTCATGAGGCTTTCCGGGGGGATGCTGGCGGTCGCGCTCATCCTCTCGTCCCCCGCATTCGCCGAGACCACGCTGTGGTTGGTGCGACCGCTGTACCCGGGTCAAGAGGCCCTCGTCGATCGCACCGAGAAGGCGCTCGACAAGCTGATCTCGCCGGCCGATCGCAAGGAGCACCTCATCGGCCGAACCGAGCTCGCCGCTGCGCTCAAGGGCCGCAAGGTCGAAGAGATTCCGTGTCTGAGCACCACCGAGCGCTGCGCTGATCCCATCGACCCGTTCGTGGCGACGCTCGGCTTCGGGCGCATCGTGATGGTGCAGGGTGGCCAGGACGAAGCCGGGTTCAAGTTCCGCGTGGTGTCGTACGAGGCGGCGCTGAACAAGGTGGTGCCAGCGACGTCATCGGCGCCCGTGCTCGAGAAGGCGCTGCTCGGCGCCGTGGCGAAGGTGGTGCCGGTTGCCTCGACGCTCGAGGTGAAGTCCGAGCCGCCGGGCGCGACGGTCTACGTCGACGACACGAAGATGGGCACGACGCCGCTCACGACCCAGGTGCTGCCCGGCGAGCGCGTGATCAAGCTCGACCTCAAGCTGCACCAGCCGATCGAAGAGACGCTCATCGTGCCGATCAAGGGGTCGGCCTCGCTCGACAAGACGCTCGAGAAGGTGGCCGCGCGGCTCATCGTGACGGCGGCTCCGGCGGGCACGACGATCTTCATCGACGGCCAGCCGCTGGGGAAAGATCGCGTCGACCGCGGCATTCTTCCCGGCCAGCACGTCATTCGACTCACCGCCGAGAACCACAAGGCGTTCGAGCAGACGATCAGCGTGAAGCCCGACGAGCAGTACGTGCTCGACAAGACGCTCGAGCCGCTGCCTGGCGCCGTGGTGGTGAACCCCGTCAACCCGATGAAGCCGCCCGACAACGTCGTCGTGGTGGTGAAGAACCCGCAGCCCGAGCAGGCCGTGAAGGTGACGACGCCGCTGCCGCCGCCGCCGCCGCCCCCGTCGGAGACCGACAGCACCTACGAGAAGCGGTCGTACTTTCAGCTCTCGTACGAGTACGGCTCGCTGCTCGGGAACGCCCTGGTCGGCCGTCGCTGGGGCAACGCCGGAACGGGCCGCACGACCGACATCCAGTCCAGCTCGCGGCTGCTCATGGGTGGCTCGCTCGAGTACGGCACCGGCGGCAAGTACTTCGGCGTCGCGGTTGTCGGGCTCAGCTACCTCACCAACGTCGAGCGGTTCAGCCTGGGCGTTGGCTATGCGCCCGGCGCGCAGCGCGAGGTCGACATGGGCATCGCGGGGCCGACGCAGATCGACCCGGTGCGCGTGCACATGGTGACGATTCGTGCGCTGCAGCCCCAGCTTCGGCTCGCGGCCTGGCGCTTCATGTTCCAGCTGCAGATCGGCGCCGAGTTTCGCACCGGCCAGATCATTCAGACCGGCACGACCTTCTACAAAGACGGCTTCATGATCCTCGACCTGCTCGCGGCGGCGCGGCTCAACGTTCGCTTCTTCATCGTCGAGGGCCTGTACTTCTACGGGAGCGGCAACTTCACCTATTACATCCTCGGAGAGTCTGCGCGCATGGAGGCTCCGAACGATGGGGCCGAGCCGCCGAACGCGACGGGGCCGGAGCCGCAGTTCAGAAACTCGCACCAGTGGGGCTTCAACGTGGGGTTGGGTTATGGCTTCTAAGCGCGCGCTGGTCGTGATCGCGGTTCTGCTGTCGTCGATCGTCTCGGCCGAGCCGCTCGTTGGTGCAGGCGTGGGCAACGCCGATGCGCTGATCTCCGAGGCGAGCCGGCTCTACAACAAGAAGCAGCATGCCAAGGCGGTCGACCTGTACCTCAAGGCGACGCGCGTCTCGCCGACGACGCTCCCCACGTACCTGCAGCTGGCGCGCTCTTCCGTCCTCGCCAAGCAGCTTCAGCGGGGCTGCTACGCGTACCGCGTGTACCTGAAGGCCAGCCCCGACACGCCTGAGCGCAAGAAGGCCTCGGCCGAGAGCGATCAGTGCGAGCGGCAGCTCAAGAACGCCAAGGGCCAGCCGCCCGATCTCACGCAGAAGTACGTCGAGACCCGCGCTGCTTTCTTTGCCCAGCTGGACAAGGGCGTCGTGCTGGGGCCGACGGGCGCCTCTGAAGAGCTGCGCACCCTCGTGAAGGACGGCTTCCTGGGCGTGGAGCTCGCGGACATGGCGCAGAAGCTGGGCTCGGCGGCGGTCGCCGAAGCCGAGGGCATTCACAAACGCGCGCTCGCGAACGAGAAGCTGCCTTCGGAGCAGCTGCGCAGCGCCCGCCCGCTCTTTCAGATCGCCGCCGACTGCGGGGTCATCGCGGGCAACTCGGGCGGCGTGACGGCCTTCCTCGACGGGCTGGCCGAGTTCACCGAGAAGGACTTCAAGCGCGCGACCCAGCTCTTCGGAGAGGCCTCGAAGCTCGACCCGGCGAACAAGGAATACGCCTTCTACCGTGGGCTCTCCCTCTATCAGGCGGGGGACAAGCTGGCGGCGCTCAAGGCGCTCGAGACCGATCTGAAGGACGACCCCCGGACGGCGGTGTTGCGTACGGCGCTCGCGCTCGGCAATTCTCCCGAGGTCGGGGCCAGCGAGCTCGAGCGGTTGCTCTTCACCACGCGCTTCCCTGCAGAAAAGTAAGTCTCACTCTCGCGGGAGTCCGGGTGGCGTTCTTCATCTGTCAGGCGTGCGGCGAGGAGTACGAGGCGGAGGCGCCGA
>JAEUJR010000830.1 GCA_016793585.1 Archangium sp. | reverse complement strand
GTTCCGGAAATACAACAACCCGTGCGCTGGACTCTTGTACGCACCATGGAAGCCGAACGGCAGTCCTCCCAACCTCGGGCACTGCGTGCTTCCCGTCTCCGTGCACGTCGTCCCTGTCACCCAGTCTTTCGACGTCACTCGTCCTTCCGGCGTGTAGTCCGCCGTCGCCAACAATCCCTACGGCGTCGCCTCCGCCTGGTAGTACCCCACCACGCTTCCTCGCCGCACCGCGATCATTCGTCCCGGCCCGTTCTACTGGAAGCCCTGCGCATTGTTCCCTGACGCCGCCCTACCCTCAGAGCCCAACACAACCGGCCTACGGAACAACTTCCGCTTCTATACTGCTGAACGCACATCGAAAACTGCGATCATAGTGGGCGATCAATTCGAAGTTCTGACCTTCAAGTCCGCGCTCGGAGATCGCCTCAATCTCCAATTCAGTCAAATACAAGCCAGGCAGCAATTCGCCCAACACCAAATCGCGTACTCCAAGCAACCTGAGCCTGAGACCTCCGGGTGCCCCAGTCAACTCAAGACAGATATGCAAATCTAAGTGGCCAGCCATGTCTGATGGATAAACCAACTCAAGTGTCTGGACTCTACTCACCGAATGGAGGTCGATAGCGACAGGCACACCATCGACACCAAGTACGGGGCACAGATCGCTCAGGTGACGCGTTCTCATAGTTCCCTTGGCGCACTGAATGCGCACTTCACTAGTAGGCTGGATGAACCCCAGGCAGGGCACCGCAACGATTGGTGAAGATTGCTGCGCCAGGTCCACATTCATTAGTGGCCAGACCCGCCTGATTTCGTTTCAACTGTCGCTGCCATGCGTTCCTTCATCCTCGTCCTGCTCGCCCTGCCCGCGCTCGCGGCCCGCCCGTACCGCGGAGGTGTCGTCTCCGCCGCCCACCCGCTCGGCAGCGCTGCCGGGGCCGAAATGCTCGCCCAGGGAGGGAACGCCGCCGACGCCGTCGTCGCCGCCGCCCTGACCATGGCCGTCGTCGGCCCGTACCACTCGGGGCTCGGAGGCGGAGGCTTCGCCGTCATCAAGGTGCCGCAAGGTGAGTTCGCCTTCGACTTCCGCGAGGTCGCTCCTGCCGGGGCGTCACACGACATGTTCCTCGAGAACGGAACGCTCGTCCCCGGCCGCTCCACCGACGGAGCCCTCTCGGTCGCCGTCCCCGGAGCCGTCAAAGGCTATCTCGAGCTGCACGCCAAATACGGCAAGCTCCCGCGCGCCAAAGTCCTCGCACCTGCCATCCGCGCTGCGACCCAGGGCTTTCCTGTCACTCCCAAATACCGCGACCTGGCAAAACTGCGCGAAGCCTGTCTTCGCAAAGACCCTGACGCTGCCAGGATTTTCCTGCGCCCCGCAGCTGATGGAATTCCTTCCGTCCCCGAGCTCGGCGTCATCATCAAACAACCTGACCTGGCGAAGACACTTCAATCTCTCGCAGCCAAAGGGGACACCGTCTTCTACGAAGGCCCCATCGCGAAGGCCGTCGCCAAGACCGTGAAAGACGCCGGTGGCGTGCTCACCGAGGCCGATCTCAAGGCCTACAAGACCCGCTGGCGCGCCCCGCTCGAAGGCCAGTACCGCGGCCACCGCATTCTCACCATGCCGCCTCCGAGCGGCGGAGGCATCACGCTCCTCCAGGTCCTCGGCGTGCTCGAAGCGAAGGGACCCAAAGGCCCGGCCAACCGCGACGTCGACACGCTCCACACCTTCATCGAGGCCCTGCGCCGCGCCGCCGTCGATCGCGCCCGCTTCGTTGGAGACCCCGACGTGCAGTCCGTCCCCACCGCCGACCTCACCTCGAAGGCATGGGTCGACAAGACCCGCGCCAGCATCGACCCGAAGCGCGCCACCCGCTCGGTTACCCTCTTCCCTCCCGAACTCAAGAAGCCCGACGCGCCCCTCGACGGCGGACTCAAACCGCAAAACACCACCCACATTTCTGTCATCGACAAAGATGGCAATGCTGCCGCGCTCACCACCACCGTCAACTACGCCTTCGGCTCCTGCCTCGTCGCCAAGGGCACTGGCATTCTCCTCAACGACGAGATGGACGACTTCGCCGCTCAACCCGGTACACCCAACGCGTACGGCCTCGTCACCGGTGAAGCCAACGCCGTCGCACCGGGGAAAATCCCCCTCTCCTCCATGACGCCGACGCTCGTCTTCATGAAGGACTCGCCGAAAGACGTGATGATCGCCGTCGGCAGCCCGGGTGGCTCCACCATTCCCACCACCGTCCTCCAGGTCATCTCGAGCATCATCGACGCCAACCTCGACCCCGTTCGCGCCGTCGGAGCCGGCCGCATTCACCACCAATGGCTCCCCGACGACGTCATGGTCGACAAGACCGGGCTCGAGCCCGCGACGCTCTCGGCCCTCGAAGCGATGGGCCACACCTTCCGCCGCATGGACGCCTGGGGAGACGCCGAAGCCGTGCTCGTCGACCCCGTCACCAAGCTCCGCTACGGCGGCAGCGACCCGAGAAACGAAGGCGCGCCCACCGGCCACGATTGAGCGCAACGCCTCGCCGGGTGACAATGCCGGCCATGCGCGCGGGGCTCCTCGGCTGCCTGCTGATCGCCTGTGCCCCTGCCTCGCCGGGTGAGGTCGACTCGCGCGCCGACGCCATTCTCGCGGGCACGCCCGACCCGAACAGCACCTCGGTCTTCTTCGTCATCGCCACGTTCAACAACGGCCAGATGGGCTTCTGCACCGGCACGCTCATCAGCCCGCGCGTGATTCTCACGGCCGGTCACTGCGTCGACCCCGCCCGTGAAGGCGCCCAGAGCGTCATGGTGCGCGTGATGAACGAGCCGAACGACCAGATGCTCATGATGAGCGACCTGCGCAACGTGGTGCAGATTCGCCGGCACCCGAACTACTCCGGGCAGGGCGCGAACGATCTCGCGCTCCTTCAGCTCGACGTCGCCGTTCCCGGAGTCACGCCCGAGCTGCTCGTGCGAACACCACCTGCCACGTGGGCCAATCAGCCGATTCGCGTCGTCGGCTACGGCCGCACGTCTCCCAACGGCGCCAGCGACACCGGCACGAGGCGAACGCTCAACACCACCATCGCGCGCTCCATGGCCGAGACCTTCGAGTACGGGCAGGCCGGCACGCTCGGCATCTGCGCCGGAGACTCCGGCGGTCCCTCGTTCTGGCAAGGCCGCCTGGCCGGCGTGCACTCGTACGGAACCACGAATCAGTGCGGCGTCGGCGGAGACGTGCGCGTCGACTCCGAGCTCGCCTTCATCGACGCCACCCTCAACGCGTTCGACCCACCCGCGTGCATCGCCGACGGCCGCTGCCAGATGGGCTGCACGCCCGCCGATCCCGATTGCACCTGCGTCGCAGACAACCGCTGCGAAGCCTGCATGGACGGCCGCATCGACCCCGACTGCCCGGCCAACTGCATCGCCAACGACATCTGCCAGAACTCCGGCTGCCCCACGCCCGACACCGACTGTTTCCTCGACGGAGACGTCTGCACGGCACCGACCGATTGCGCCGGCGACCGCTGCCTCTCCGACCCGCGCGGCTTCCAGTTCTGCTCACGCCCCTGCGTCGATGACACGGTCTGCACGCGAGACATGGTGTGCCTCGAGGGCGTCTGTCGCGCAACGCCGGGAGCCATGCCCACGCCAGTCGACAACGTGCGCGGTGGCTGCTCCTCCGTTTCGGGCCCGTGGCTGCTTGCCCTTCTTCTCGTGTTCTGGCGGCCCCGATGTTCGACGCGCGCCTGACACCGGCTGGGCTCTCCGAGGCTGATGTCGTCACGCTGAAGCAGTTCGGCGTCACGGGAGCCCTCGTCTTTCCGCAACAGGCGCTCACGGTCGATGGCGTGACGAACTCGTGGGACGCGGCGCGTACGCAGGTCACCCGCCTCGAGCAGGCCGGCCTCGACGCCGTCACCCTCACCGCCGTTCCGCTCGCGCTCGCAGGCAAACGTGGCGTCGCCACCCTCGTCGCCGAGCTGCCCAGGAACCTCGGCAAGCCCGGCGTCGTCGCGCTCGGCCCGCTCATGCTCCACCGTGGCTCCGAAGACGAGCTCGAGCTCTTCCACGAACAGCTCGCCCTCGCCAAACACCTCGCCCGGCCCGTCGTCGTCACCGCCCCCATCGCCCGCCACGAAGCGCTCGTCGCGAAGTCCCTCGCCGCCCTGCTCGACGCGAAGTTTCCCGTCGCGCGCGCCCTCGTCGATGGCCTCACGCTGAAGACGGTTCGTTCCGTGCTCGCCCGCGGCCACCTCGCCGGCCTCACGCTCCACCCCGATCGCCTCGACGTCGACGTCGCCGAACGCATGGTGCACGCGCTCGGCCCCGACCGGCTCGTGCTCGGGAGCGGCGCCGGTGACGGCCCCAGCGACCTGCTCTCGCTGCCCCGCCTCGTCGCGCGCCTCAAACTCGCCAGACTGTCAGGTGGCGTCTTGAGCCGGGTGTCGGGAAAGACCGTGCGCGCCTTCCTCGGCCGCTGACGTTCGAGCGCCCGGGCGGCGGCGATTTTCGCTACAACCGTGAAAGCCGTGTCGGGCCCTAGCGCAGACCACACCGTCGTGTTGCACGTGATGCCGGGCGAGGTGCTCGATGAGCGCTGGCGCCTGGAGGATCGCATCGGCCAGGGCGCCATGGGCAGCGTCTTTCGCGGCAAAGACGTGAAGACCGGCGCGCTCGTGGCCGTGAAGGTGCTCGCGCCAGAGCACTGCCGCAAACCGAAGGTGCTCGCCCGCTTCGAACGCGAAGCCGAGCTGATGATGGAGGTGCGTCACCCGAACATCGTGCAGCTGCTCGGGCACGGCCGGCTGCGCGCGCTCCCGTACATCGTCATGGAGTACCTCGACGGCATGACGCTGTCAGAGGTGCTCGAAGCCCGCGGCGGCAAGCTGCCCGTCGCCGAGACCGTCGCCCTCATCAAGCCCATCGCCGCCGGCCTCGCGTTCCTCCACCGCGCCGGGCTCGTGCACCGCGACATCAAGCCGCAGAACATCTTCCTCACCGCGCGCGGCCGCGTGACGATTCTCGACCTGGGCGTCGTGCGCGATCAGCACAACCCCGGCCTCACCAAGCCCGGCGCCATGGTGGGCACGCCCTATTACATGTCGCCCGAGCAGATTCTGGGCCTCGAAGACATCGACCGCCGCACCGACGTCTACGCGCTCGCCGCGATGACGTTCGAGCTGCTCACCGGCCGCCCGCCCTTCCTCGGGCAGAACAACTTCGAGGTGCTGTACGGCCACAAGAACACCGCCGTGCCCGACGCCGCCGCGCTGGTGAAGAACATCACCAAACCCGTCGCGCAGGCGCTCATTCACGGCATGGCCAAGCGGCGTGACGATCGCCCCGAGACCGCTTCGGAGTTCGCCGCCGAGCTCGAAGCCGCCGCCGGCGTGAAGAAGATCGACCTCGCGAAGTCGTTCGCCTTCATCGCCGAGAAGAAGAAGCAGGCCGAGGCTCGCGACCTGAAGCAGACCCGAGACCAGCTCGCAGCCGTCGCGCCGGCCGCGCCGCCCATCGACGTCGACAGCACGCGGTTGATTCCCAAGTACGTGCCCAAAGAGAAGCCCGCCGAGCCGCCGCGCAGCGAGAGCGCCGAGGTGCCGCTGGCCGCGAACGAAGACGTCGTCAGCGTGCTCAATGCCGTCGAGCAGGAGTTCGACACCGGCAAGACGCAGCTGTTCTCGACCGAGGCCACCTACGTCGGCCCGATGCAGACCCGCGACGCGACCGTTCCCAACCCGGTGCCGAAGGTCGGCCACGTGCGCGTCATCGCCACCCAGAAGGGCAAGCCCGTCGCCGCGTCGTTCGTGCTCAACGGC
>JAEUJR010000738.1 GCA_016793585.1 Archangium sp. | reverse complement strand
CTGCCTTCGCGGTCGTCACCGGTGCGCATGATGACGAGGTCTTCGCTGGGGATGACGATGATGCGCTGGCCCCAGTGGCCCAGCGCCGCGTAGGTGTCGTCTGGAGCGTCTTTCCACGGCTTGTCGACGCCGGCCGCGGGCGGGCGGTTGAGCCACCACATGTACCCGTTGGGCGTGTCTTCGCAGGGCAGCTTGTACTCTCCGGCGGGCGTCGCGTTGGCGCAGTCGCCGCGGTTCGCGCGGAAGGTGTCGCTGACGGCGGTGGCCTGCTGCACCCAGCCGACCGGCAGCAGCCGCTGATCATTCCAGCAGCCGTCGTTCAGCATGAGGTAGCCGAGCTTCGCGAAGTCGCGCGGCGTCGCGTACACGTAGCTGCCACCGAGCGGGTTGCCGGCCGGGTCTTCTTCGAAGACCACGCGCTTCATGCCGATGGGCTCGAAGAGCTGCGTCCAGAACGCGTTGGCGCCGTGCTTCGCGGTGAGGGCGCGTTTGGCGAGCGTGCCGACGACGTGCGCGTCTCCGGTCGAGTAGACGAACTGGGTGCCCGGCTCGTGCAGCTTGCGGTGCGTGAGCACGTGCTTGATTTGGTCCTTGTGGCCCGAGCCCAGCAGCATCGCGAGCACGCTCGACACCTGGTAGCCGGCGTCTTCGTACTCTTCCTGCCACTGCAGGCCCGAGCCGAAGGTGATGATGTTCTTCACCGTGATGCCGCAGACGACGGGGTCTGACTGGTACTCGGGCAGCTGCTTGCACAGCGACTCGTCGAGCGTCATCAGACCCTGGTTCACCGCGACGCCGACGAGGGTGCTCGAGACGCTCTTGGCGACCGACCACGAGAGGTGGCGCTTGTTCTCGTCCCACCCGCGCGCGTACTTCTCGTAGACGATGGCGCCGTTCTTCACGACGACGAGGCCGTTGGTGCGGTAGCCCTTTCGCTCCTCGGGCTTGCCGACGATGGTGAAGGCGTAGTCTTCGAGCGCCTTGATTTCGGCGGCCTTCGCGGTCGCGTTGACGAGCGCCTCGGGCCACTTCTCGGTCGGCCAGCTCGCGCGCGCCCGGCACTGCTGCGCCTGCGCGAGTGACGCGAGCAACACGATGGTTCCAATCACGATGCGGTTCATGTCGGCCTCTAGAAGGGAATCGTGGTGAGCGGCACCATCGTGGTCGCGCTCACGTTGGGAACGAACGAGGGCATCACCGGGGTCGCCGTCGCCGCGGGCTCTTTGCGGAAGAAGCGCATGGTGCCGACCGCCGCGCCGCCCATGGCCGCGCCGTCGATGACGCTGAAGAGAATGAGGCCGGGAATGCCGGCGAGCGAGACGCCAACGAAGCCCGCGATGACGCTCGCCGCGATGTGCACGATGGCCGCAGCCGCGAAGCCCGCCCAGAAGCTGAACCTGCCGTCGGCCTCGGTGAGGTTCCAGTTGCCGAAGAGCCAGGCGGCGATGGCGGTGAAGGCGGGCGCGACGAGGCCCATGGGCACGAGCCCCAGAATCGCGGTGGGAATGAGCGAGATGCTGAGGTTGCCCAGCAGGTTCGCGAGGAGGAACCCGACGGGAGCGCCGATGAGGCCGGCTCCGGCCGCGACGCCGAACTGCAGCCCGAACGATGGAGGCGAGTGACGCTCGACGCTGGTCGACGCCGCGGGAGCTGCAGCGGCAGGCGACGCAGACGCGGGCAGGTCATCGGGCAGCAGCAACCGGGCAGCGCGAGCTGGCAGCGACACCAGCGAGAGCGCCAGGCCGAGCGCGAGCAGAAGGGACGTCTGTTTCATGGAACCTCTGGGGCTGAAGAAGCGCGCGCAGTGTACCCGCGCGTGACCGCTGCGATAGGCGGAGCCGACGCGGCGCGCCACCCGAAAGGCAGTGGGCGCGATGCCCCGCTGCGTCGAGGACGTAGACCCTCGCCATGCCGAACGACGCGCTCGCCGACCTTCGTTTGCTCGAGACGCTGCCGACTGCCGTGGGCCCAACCGCTCCGCCGCCACCCGCGTGGGTGAACGACGTGCAGGAGCGCTGGTTTCCATCACGGCGCGGCGGCTCCAACGCGTTCGTCAGCAACCCCCTCGACGTCGATGCGTTGCCGAAGAACGAGCGGCTGATGCTGGAGCGGCTGTGCAGCATCGACTGCGGCGTGAACTGGGCGCACCGAGGGCTGCCACCCGATGTTCGTTCGCGCCGACGACTCCTGGGCCTCGCGAAGGGCGGCGTGCTCGAGGAGCTGATCAGCTGCCTCGCGTTCGGCAAGGGTCAGCACCCGCGATGGAAGGTGCTCAAGTTCGCGCTCGACAAGTACGGGCGCGCGTACGCGAACAAGCCCAGCCGGCCCGACACGCAGGCGTGGCTCACGAAGGGCTTCTTCGAGCTGACGCCGCTTCGATGGCTCGAGGTGTGGACGGAGCTGAAAGCGCGCGCGTACGGCATCACGGCGTGGGGGAACCCGTTCGTGGCGGCGGCCGCGGCCGTCTCTCCTGCCGAGCGGGCGGCCTGGGCCGAGCGATGGTGCGACGAGATGCTCCAGTCGCCCGAGCGCAACCTGCGTGACTGGGTTGGCCCCGCCATCGTGGCCGTCGTTCGGCGACGCGCCACTGCCCGCGCGGGTCAAACAGGTGATGAAGCTGAAGGCGGCTCCACCGCCGAAGCCCGCGCGCGTCGTCGAAGACAAGGTGGAGCCCGGTCAGTACGTCTTCTTCGGGCGAACCTCGTACGACCTCTCCGGCATCGAGGCGCTCGACGCGCGAACGAAGAAGCAGTTCCTCGTCGCGGCGAGCAAGTACAGCGGCAAGAAGCACGCGACGCCGAAGGCCTTCTTCACGTGGGAAGCGAAGGAGACCGAGACCTCAATCGACGGCGTCGAAGTGCTTCACTGGAAGGTCGCGCTCGCCACCACGAAGAAGCAACCGCGGTACGAGCTGTGGGTGTTCCTCGTCGACAACGGCACGGTCTTCGAGGCTGGCTCGCCGGAGCCACTGGGCATCGCCGCGTTCCAGGGACGCTTCGTGGTCGAGCAGAAGAAGCGGCCCGAGCTGGTCGAGCTCGCGCGGCACCTTCAGGCGAACGTTCCCTTCTGATCAGTTTCGTGTGACGTGAAGCGCATGACGATTCCGAAGTGGGCGGTGTCGGTGTTGGCGTGCCCCCGCTGTGGCCGGGCGCTCGTTGGCTTCTCGGCGAAGGCGACGGTCGTGCGGTGTCGCGACTGTGGGCCGTACCCGGTGCTCGCGGGCGTTCCGGTGCTGGTGCCAGAGCCCGCGCGCTGGTGCGCGACGTTCTACGACGCAGCGTTGTCGGCTCTGGCCGAGGTGGAGCGTTCGTCGAAGCCCGTCGTCGCGACGTTGCGTGCGTTCGCCGATGCCGCCGCAGGAGCCGAGCCCGCGCGCTTCTCGGACGACTGGACGAGCGCCGAAGGTGGCGGGGCAAACGACGAGCCGCTGTGTGAAGGCCCGGGAGCCGATGCGCTCGCCGAGCTGCTCGTCGTGGCGAAGGCGCAGTCGCCGTCGTTGTGGCTCGAGCACAGGGCTCCCGAGGGCGTGGTGCTCGAGGTGGGCTGTGGCGCCGGGCTGACGGCCATGCACCTGCACTCGAAGCGGCGCTCGCTCGTGGTCGGAGACGTCTCGCTGCGCGCGGTGCTGCACGCGGCTGGGCGAAGTGGCGCAGTGCCCGTGGTGCTCGACGCACAGGCGCTGCCCTTCAAGCCGCGCTCCCTCGATGGGCTCGTCGCCGAGAACGTGGTCGACCTGCTCGACGACCCCGAGGCCTTCTTCACCTCGGCGAAGCTCGCGTTGAAGGCGAAGGCGTCGTTGCTCGTGTCATCGCCCGGCCCGTCGCTCGGCAGCCCCGATGGAGACGACGACACCCTCTTCCACCTCGCCGAGCGCTGCGGCTTCGAGGTCTCGGAGTCGACCGACGGCCTTCCCTGGCTGCGTCGCAACTCGAGCCGCTTTCTCGAAGTGTGGCTCGTACAGGCCCTCGCACTTCGGCACGCGTGATGCGCAAACCCTTTCAACGCACAGAATTTTCACCGCCAGCTCGAAACCCTGCCTCGTTCGAGCCCGGCGAGACGATGACAGGAAAGGACGGCCACACCTGGCAGGTGGTCATCGGTCGGTCAGGGAGTCCGCGCTGGCTGCCGAAGGGCCGCCTCGCGCGCGGGCTGTACGTTCGCAGAGAGAGCGCGAAGACCCGCAAGCCCCGCCGCCCCGCTGCTCCGCCGCGCCCGCTCTCGAACCCCGCCCTGGTGTGGATTCGTCAGAACCCGGGGAAGCTGATGAAGCTGGTCGAAGGGCCGACGTTCAAGCTGGCCACGACGCGCGAAGGCTTGCTCGAGCAACTGCGTGTCTTCCGCGACGGCTGGGAAGCCATCACCACCCGGAATCAGGACCTGTCAGACGAGCGCCTCGCGGAGGAGTCGACCGTCGCGCTCAGGGCGTTCGTGAAGGAGTACGCCTCGGCGCCGATGCGGGCCATTCTCGCTGCGTGGCTGGCGGAACTTCTCAAGAAGGCCGTTCGTTAGTCGCTAGAGTCCCTGCGTTCCTCTCTCCAGGAGTCCTCCGTGCACGTGCTTCGCTGGGTCGTCGCGGTCTGTGCAGTGGTGTCGGTCGGTGCGTGGGCGAAGCAGCCGCCGCCGAAGACACCCGCGGTTGGAGAAGTGCTCGTGCAGACGCTCTCGG